>NZ_MNRT01000011.1:0-6799 GCF_001916075.1 Clostridium sp. 29_15 | reverse complement strand
GTTAGTGATTTTCATTTAGAAAAAGAATTGTTTGTAGAAAATATTGAAGTAAGTAAATTTAATAATGAATTATTAAATGAAAATGAACAAATATCTATGGCTTCAATTGATTATGAAGCTGAGTCTAGGCTTAGAATGAGTATTTCTAAAAATGAAGGAAGTTATAGACAAGTAAATACTAATCTTGCCTCTATAGAAGGAAAAAGTGAAATAAGCGGATTGGATAATCAAGAACCAACTCAAGATATTAAAATCATAGGAAATGTAATGGATGACAAGGGTAATATGCCTGTAACTAATTTTAAAGTAACAGTTCCAACAACAGCAAACTTTACAGTAAATAAATCAGGTAATCTTATTGGACCTACTTTACAAGTAATAAATGAAGGTAGACAAGAAATAGATGTATATGCTAATGGTTTTAAGAAGGTAGGAAATGGAGATATTGAAATTATTTCAGAAAAAGAAGTGTTAACAAATAAAGAACTTGATAGGAAATCAATATCATTAAAATTGGTGGGAAGTGAAGGGATTGCATATTTATCAGCAACTAAAGATGGTAATGGTGGAGTATCAGAAAATGTGGATTTAAGTACATTATCAGAATCTGGAGTGAAATTATTAACATTATCAAGTGGAAATGAAACACCTCAAGTTAAAAGAATAGATATTCAAGGAAAAGCTGGTATTAAACCGATAACTAAACCAGCATCTGATAAGTTTATTTTAACTTTGAAGATTAAAAAGCGTGTTAATGAATAAAAGCAATTAAAATAGATTAAATCGACTTAGTATTTTTTGATATTATGTCGATTTTTTTAGTTGTTAAATTATAAAATTAACGAAATAAAAAAAGAATTTACGAATATTTATTTAAGAGTATTTAAAAATTTGTTAAAATTATGATAAGATTTTAGAATGGCATAAATTATAAGTATAATTTATAGGGGCATGAATAATGAAGAGAGATAAAATTATAGAAAAAATAAGAGAATTTTACAAACATAAAAAGAACTACTATATTACAGGGGGAAGTATAATTATTATTGCTTTTTTAGGGACAATAATTGTAAAACCTAGTTATATAGAAAAAACAAATTTTTATATTAAATCTTTAATAGATGGAGATCCTAATTATGAACAAGTGAAAGAAAAAGTAGCATTGTATGCTTTTAGAAAAGAAATTAGCCTTAAGGAATTTAAAGAAGAAACTATTGTAAAGAAAGAAGATGAAGTAAAAGGTCCAATTACAGCTTCTGCTATTAAAAGTGGATTTGATAGCTTCACACCATCAGAAATTCCAAAAGATGATACGACTACAGAAACTTCCACTTACAGTAATAATAATACTTTAAATAATGGTAGTACTTCTAATAATTACTATGTAGAAGAAAAGCCATCATCAAACAATAGCAATAATACTTCATCAAGTAATGATAATGATAAAATTGAAAATAAGAAAGAAGAGTTTATTGATAAATCATCTTTTATAGGGAAAGATTTAATGATTTATGAAGGTGATAAATTTGATCCTTTAAAAAATCTAAAATTATCTGCCACTGATATTGATGGTAGTAATATAACTAATAAGATAGTTATTACGGAAAATACTGTTGATACATATAAACCAGGTTTATATACTGTAAAAGCTAATGTTCAATTAAGTGATAATACTAAGCTAGAAAAAGATTTTTTAGTTAGAGTTGAAACAACAGCATTGGAATTAGCGGTGGTATCTTTAGAAACAGAATCTGATATAGTAAAAAAGAAAGAAGAAGTGAATATTGACTTTGATGTTAAATCATCTAAAGATTATATATATGTAGAAAAAGTTGTTGTTAATGGTAAAGAATATAATGCCACAAGAAAATTAACTAGAAGTTTATTTTCTAAATCAGATAAGTATTCAACAGTTGTACAAGCTCCTGAAATAGCAGGAATTAATAATCTAACATTGGAAACCATAATAATGTCAGATGGTACTGAAGTTTTAATAAATCAAAGTGTTGCCATAGAAGTTTTACCAGAAGAACCAATAGTTGATGATTTAGTGGTAGATGGCAATATTGAAGATGATAATATAAATATTGATGCTGAATTTACCATTAAAGATATAGACAATACTTTAGAATCTGGAAAAGTTATATTATATGATGAAAATAATGAAATAATAAGAGAAGATTATGTAAAAACAAATGAATTAGTAAAGTTAAAGTATGATCTGCTGGAAGAAAAAGTATATACTTTAAAAGTTCTTAAATATACTAAGTCAAGACCAAGAGAAGCTGAATTAGTAAATGAAGTAATAGATTTAAGAAATGCTAAAGAAATGTTGATAAATAATTATAAGTTAATTTCAATGGTAGATGATGAGAATACTGATAATGGTGTAAATGATGGTGTAGTGGAAGGTGGAACTGGTGATACAGTACAAGGAGATTCTTCAAGTGATGATAGTAACAAGAAAACTGAAGAAAATATAATTACAAATGAATCAACAAAAGATTCTACTATAAAAACTGAAGGTAGAATTAAAAGTGATGCGGGAAAAACACCTAAAAAGACAATAAGTGTAAGTATTCCAACAGCAATAGCATTTACTGTCAATAAAGATGCAGAGTTTATAGGTGCTAATATAAATATAACTAATAATGGAGAAGTACCGGTAGATATAAGTGTTAAAGAATTTTTAGATTATAATGGTGATAATGGTATAAAACTTATAATATCTAATAGAGTAAAAGATGAAAACACAATTTCTAAAACAACAATTAACTCTAATTATAAAAGGAATGAAATTAATTTATATTTAGAAGGAAATTTAAAGAGAGTTTATTTAGGGCATAGAAAAATAGTTTCCCAACTTGGAGAACAAGAAGCTTCTGAAGCTAAAAAGAAAATAGTTAAAGTATTAGCAAATTCATCTACAACATTAACTTTAAATGGCGTTGCTGGGCAAAATCCATTAGAAGTTAATAAACCAATTAAAGATACCTTTAGATTGACTTTAAGAATTAAAAAAAGCTCAGAATAAAATTATAATATTAATGATTAAAAAAGGGGGAAGAATGTTTATTATTCCCCTTAAAATCTTATAGTTTAGATTATTATAGAAAGGAATACAATTTAATGAAATTTAGTTTTAGTAAAAAAAACATTAAATTTATTTTAATTTTTTCAGCATTTATTGGAATAGGTGTAATTGTAGGATTAAGTGTAAATGTTTATAAAAATTATGGTAGTAATTCAACTGGAGCCATAATACAAGATGGTGTTATATCAGGATATACTGCATCTGAAATTGAAGAGATAATGCAAAGAAAAGCCGATGAATCAACTTTTTCTTTTGAGATTAATTCAAGACCATTTTTTGAGAATGGAAAATCAGAAGGTAATATAAGAATATATAATCCACCTTTTAATAATTATTTAATAGATGTGGAAATTAAATTAGATTCCAATAACAAAACCATATTTAAAAGTGGTAAACTTAAACCTAATCAATACATAGAAAAAGCAAAATTGAGTAGAAATCTTAAAAAAGGTGAATATGAAGCAACGGCTACTATAAGTGCATATGATCCTGAAAGTGAACAGTTATTAGGTGTATCAGTGGCTAAATTAATAATAGCTATTGAAAATTAGGATGAAAGAGGGGGATATAGTGAAAAGAGCATTAATTTTAGGAGTATTATTTACTTTAATAAATTTTTCATCAATTACAGAAGCAAATTCTATAAAATATTTGGCAGAAACAACGTCTACTGAAACTTCAGGTTCAACAGGAGCTACTGGAGAATCAGGAGGAAGTCAATCAGGTTCAACTGATGGTGGAACAACAGGAGGAAGTAGTACTTCTAATTCAAATGGGAATGTTAATAAAGTTGAATCAGCAAATCCAGAGGTGAAACTTGATGGTGCAATAGGTCCATGGGGACCAGATAGAGATGATATGCCAAATTTTGATGGGATTGAAAATGGAGATTTAATAGGTACTAAGCCTAATGATGAGAATTTGTTTAAAATATCAGTAACAGTTCCATTAAATATGAACTTTATGATAGTGAGTGATGATCCTATAAGATTTACTGGTAAATTTATTTGCCCTTATTATTATATAACTAACAATGGAACATATCCTTTAGATGTATCATTTAAAAGTTTTGATAAAGTAACTTCAAATAGTTCTTCTGATGGTTTACTTAGTATTTCAAATTCAGAACAAGTAGCACCTTTATATATAGAAGAGCCAAATTCTAATGATGGAAAAGTTCAAATGAGATTAAGTTTAAACTATGATAGACCACAACAAGGTACATACTTAAAAACAATAAATTTAAATAGTGAAAATACAAATAGAACTTCTGAAGAAAATAAATTAGGTGAAATTGGTTCTAATGAAACTGCTAGAATATATTATAGAAGTGATTTATGGGAAACACCTAAAAGTGAAAATAAGACAACTGATGTTGTTTCTAATTTTAGTTTAATATTATCTTTCTCTACTCAAAACACAAATGCAGGCACAGAAAATGGAGCAGATGGTAGTGCAGGCACAGGCTCTGAAGGAAATGCTTCAAGTACACCTTCTAGTGGAAATATAACTAGTGGTGGAAGTAATGAAGGAGCTGATTCAGGTTCAGGTTCTACTGGAAGTGGTGAAAATTCAGCACTACAAAATCCTAGTGAAAGTTAATATAAATTACAGATAAAGTTGGTGAGCAATTATGAAAAAGAAAAATAGCATTATTGCAATTGGAATTGTAGTAGGTATAGGGTTGATTGTATTTTTAGCTTCATTTGCTGGAGGTAAATTCAATAAGATTAGTAAATATAAATTGCTAGAAGCTCCAGTGCCTATAAACTCTATAGATGTATCAATTAAAATTTCTAATGAAGATAATAATAAGAAAGCTATAATAACATATGCCAACAATTCATCGCATGATATAAGTAATATGGTTATAGAAGTTAGATTCAAATCTGAAAATAAAGTTGTTTCTTATGAATTAGATGAGTTAGTTAAATCAGGACAGATATCTTCAGATTTTTATGGAGAAGCACCTGACAGTGGAAATGAAGAAGATTTAGAATTTTTAAAGTATAAAGTTACATTGAAAAATGGAACTTATATGGAATATGATCAAACAACCAATACTTATAATTGGTCATAAAAAAGGAGGGGCTGCTTTGAAAAGCAATAAAAATATAATAATAGCTATATCTTTAATAGTTGTATTTATCTTGGGGGCATTTTTAATTATAAAAAGTACTAAAAATACAGAGGAAAGTAGATTTTCTACTGCTATAGAGCAACCTTTTACTATAGACACTATAAATGTTGTATTTAATATAAACCAAGATGGAGATCATCCGTTATTAAAAACTTATTATGAAAATAATTCTAATAAAACAATAACAAATATGACTTTACAAGTTAAGTATAAAAATACTGACACTGTTGAAGATATTAATATAAGTGGTTTAGTATCTTCAGGAGAAAAGTCAAAAGAAGTGTTAATAGTAGGACCAGATAGTAGATTAGTTGAAGATGTAGAAATACTAAAATATAAAATATCAATAGAAGATGGAGTTTATATGGAATATAATCCAATAACTAGTGAGTATAATTGGTCATAAAATATATTAAATTTTTTTATATAATGAATATAAAATTTTGCGAAAAAATAGCGAAAAAAGTTGAAATATGTTAAAATTATAATAGATTTAAAAGTAGTATAGTTAATAGTTTATTAGTTATAGTATTTTTAAATCTTTTTTATATGTTTCTAAGAATGGAGGGATGAAATAAAAAAATAAGCTACGCTTATTTAAAAGTATAATAAGTTAGTGAGAGAACTACTTAAAAGTATCAAGAATATGTGAAGTATTATAACTTTACATAATGGGAGGTGAAGTAGTGAAACAAAGAAAAAGACTTTTATCTTTGATATGTGTAGCATTAATGACAATTGAATTTTTACCAACACAATTAATAGCTAATGCTACATTAAACTCAAATGAAGTCAAAGAAGTAGAAGAATCTGAAAATAAAGATATACAAAAAGAAGATTCTGATACAAAAAAAGAAGTTGTTTCTGAAGAAAAAACAGCTGATATTAGCAAATTAGAAGGAGAAACTGAAGTTAAAGAAGAAAAGGTTGAAAATCAATTAAAAAATAGTATTTTTACTTTTTTCATAAAAGAAAAAACGATAAGTAATTCTTCTAATATTAAAGAATTTTTATCACTAAAGTTTAATAGAGAAACTAAAAAGTTTGAAGTATCTAAAAATATAGAAAAAGATTTTTCTATTAATAAAGATGAAAGTTCAAATGAAAGCAATAATGAAAGTAATGAGCTATTAGAATTAAGGGTTATTGATGGTGAAAATAAAGAAAAATTAAATATAAAGCTATTAGATAACCATGATAATAGTGAAGAACTTAAAAAGCTTTTAGAATTAGAAATTAAAGAAACAGATTATATTCAAATAAATATCTTAAATACAGATTTAAATTTAAAAATTGAAGATGATATTTATGGAGATATAACAAAAGAAAAGGAAGATTACAGTGATGGTGTATCTACATTAGATTATATTAACAATGTAAGATTCCAAATTAAAAAAGAAGGAATCAACACAATATATAATGAAGCACCAGTTATAAATGGAGTAAATGATATAGAGGTTGATTCGGAAAATAAAGATGCTTTACTTCAAGGAATAAGTGTTACTGATGACCATGATGAAATACAAAATTCAAGTATTCAAGTTTCATCTAAAAAGTTAGAAGAA
>NZ_MNRT01000041.1:0-135137 GCF_001916075.1 Clostridium sp. 29_15 | reverse complement strand
AAAAGAAATGGCAAGAATTAAAGAGGAAAATGAAATATTACACCAAAGGCGGGCTTTAGCCAAAAAAGCTATGGCCATATTTGCAACAAGAAATTAGATGAAGTAATAGAATTTATAAATATAAATAAAAGCAAGCATGATATTAAAACTATGTGTACTGTTCTAGGCGTAGCTAGAAGCACATATTATAAATCTTTTGATAAAACTAAATCTGCAAGAGAACTAGAAAATGAGGAATTAAAATCAGCTATTAAAAGGATATATAAAGAGAATAAAGGCATATATGGTGCTCCTAGAATTCATTATATACTCGGTATAGAAGGCTTCAATGTATCATTGAAGCGAGTTCAAAGACGAATGACTGAACTTGGCCTTTGTGCAATAACTGTAAAAAAATACAAACCTCATTCAAGTAAAAAGGTAGCAGAAGGTTTAGAAAACGTTTTGAAAAGAGATAGCAACAAGACTATCTTTGTTATTTTCATATTATATTAGTAGTTTTAATGATATTATGAATTTTAAATTTTATCCACAACTAGTAAAGGAAAACCCTCTGTTTTTTAAACAGGGGGTTTTCAACAAACTGTAGATATAATTTAAATATCTAACATTTAACCATGTTTTTGATACATAAATACGTTTTCAATATTTATATAAATATTTATAATATTAGGTGTAAAATAGAAAAAAGGGTGGGAAAAAATGAGCGAATTAAATTTAGTAAAAAAAGGAGAAAAAAACTCACAAAATCTAGTTCCAATTAAAACTTTAATTTCTTTTGGAATGGGGAGTTTAGGAAACAACATTATATGTGCATTTATAGGCACATACTTAACGGTTTATCTTACTGATAGCTTTGGAATAGGTGCAGTAGCAGTAGGTACATTATTCTTAATAGCTAGAATAATAGATGCAATAACTGATCCAATTATGGGAATGATAGTAGATAATACAAAATCTAAAATGGGTAAAAGTAGACCTTATTTATTATTTGTTCCAATATTTATGGGAATAGCAACAATAATGTGTTTTTCATCCCCAAATTTAAGTTATAATGGTAAAATTGCATGGATATATATTTCATACATATTATGGGGAATATGCTTTACAGCAATGGATACACCTTATTGGTCTTTATCAGCTAATATAACTCAATCGTCACAAGGTAGAACAAAAATTGTTACATCAGCTAGAACTATTGCTTTTGGTGGAAGTTTAGTAGTTTCTATGTTTACGTTACCTTTAGTTGCTAAGTTTGGAAGTTGGACATTAGTAGCAATTATATATTCAATTACAGCAGCTATATGTACATGGATTACTGTCTGGGGTGTTAAAGAGATAAACACAGATAGAAAGCCAGAAAAACAAGGCTTTAAACAATTAAAAGAATTATTTAAAACAAACAAACCTTTAAGAATATTACTTGTATCAATGTTAATGTTAGAAGTAACATATGCATTAAGAAATGGTTTCTCAATTTATTATATAAAATATAATTTTAATGCAGAAGTATATATTCCAATAGTAACTGGTATAAGTATGGTTTCAGGAATGGCAGGCGGATTATGTACTCCTTTTATAACTCAAAAGTTAGGAAAAAGAGCTACAGCTTTATTTGGAATTGGAATTAATGCTTTAGGATTTATGTCAATATTTGCATTATCATATTCAAGCTTACCAACATTATTAGTTATAAATACAATAATGGGATTAGCTGAAGGAGCTGCTAATATTTCATTGGCTTCTATGGTAGCAGATTGTGTTGAATATGGTGAGTGGAAAACAGGAAAAAGATCAGAAGGAATGATTTTCTCTTCAAATATATTTAAAACTAAGCTTGCTAGTGCAATTGGAGGAGCATTATGTGGTTATGTATTAGCTTTTGTAGGGTATAAAGCTAATGTAGCTCAAACTGTAGAAACTTTAAAAGGGATACACTTAATGTATTCAATTGTTCCAGGTATAATAGCAATATTAAGTATAATTTCTTTAAGAAGATATAACTTAAATGAAGAAGAATATGAGGCAATATTAGAAGACTTAAAGAATGGAGAAACATTAGCAAATAAATAAATTTTTAAGGAGCTAGAGACTGTAGGTAATTATGTGTAATTAATTTTCTTAGTTGATAAATATTACTGGAAATTATGATTTCCAGTAATGTTTTTTATTATCTAGAAATACTAATAATATATTTTTCTATTCTTTGTATACTTACGTACTTGCCTATTAAAGCCTTCTAATGCATTAGTTGTATAAATTATTATTTCCTAGCATTCTATTTTGCCATTCGGTAGCGGTAGCTATTAATTTATCTGTTATTTTAGAAACCATTGATGGTGATTCTGAATGACCATAATCTATCAATTGTAATATCTTATCAGATGTTTCAGAGTAGACTTCATTAAAAGTAGTTTCTTTATTATTAACTTTTTTAAAACAATCAGTACTAACTAAAGTTCCAGCTATATTGTTCCAAGCAGGAAGGGAAGTCCAAGAATCTTTTAATGTGAAATAAAAAGGTATTATTCCGTTATCATTATTTCATTCCTTTCAAAACTATTTTAGATATAAAATTATTTAATTTACACCGTTTACATTTACTTATATAGTAAACTTTTTTGGCAATATCTTATATAGTTTTATATAATGAAAATATGTTTAAATGTTAGAAGTAGGTATTTTATTTAATTTCATTAAGTAAGAATTTTTCAGTTGTTTCTTTTTTCTTTAATCTATATTCTTTAGGGCTTACACCTTTTATTTTTTTAAATGCTTTTGAAAATGCAAGTGGATCAGAATAACCACAAGAGTAAGCAATATTTGTAATAGGTAAATCTGTATCATATAGAAGTGTTGCAGCTTTAGTTATTCTAAATTCCATTAAAAATTTTTGTGGAGACATATTTAAATTATTTTGAAATACAGTAGAAAGATAGCTCCTATTTAAACAAACATAATTAGCTATATCAGAAACTTTTATTGGATTATGATAATTATTTTGAATAAATTCAATTGCCTTATTTATATAATTATTATTTATATCATTCTTATGAATAGGAACAGATTTATTTTGTTTAGCAAGTTCTGAAAAGAACATATAAAGTAAGCCTTCAATTTTAAGAGAATCACTGCTAGAAGAGGTGTTATGTTTTAACATTTCAAGAATATATTCTTTTAATAAATCTCCATCATTATATTTAAATATTAAAGTATCATTATTTAATCCTGCAGCCTTTAAATATGTCTCCACTTTTTCACCATCTATACCGATCCAAAGATAAGTCCAAGGATTTTCTTCGTCTGCTTGGTAAAATGTCACAACATTTGGGCAAATTAAGAAACCTTCATTTTTATTAACTTCATATTTCTCATTATTTACATAATAGTACCCTTTACCATCAAGAACATAATGTAGTAAATAATTAGGTCTTATAGCAGGTCCAAAGGAATATAGTGGAGCACATTGTTCCATACCACAATAACATAAATATAAATCAATAAAATCTTTATTTGTATTTTCTAAAAAATATATATCTGACATAAATCCTCCATTTTGAATATTTATTTTAGCAATATATAACATTATTATACTATAAATAAAAATATTGCAAAATAAAAAATGAATTTCTATTTTTTATGAAAAAAAGACATAAAGTGAGTAGGTGAATTATTTGTATAGGTTATGTACTTTTTTATTATGAAAATATTGACAATAACTATATGTAAATGTGCATAATAGAGTATAGTAACTTTATACGTTGCTACAAAGATAAAGGTAGCAAATTTACTTTCAGCAATATTTATACTTATTATTTTAGGAGTGTAGGAATTTTGTAAATAAATATAGTCGTACAATAAAGAGAGGGGAATGAATTTTGGCTACAATAGTTGATGTTGCAAAACTAGCAGGAGTTACACCAACAACTGTATCAAGGGTTATTAATAATAGAGGATATATTAGTGAAAAAACAAAAAGTAAAGTTCATGAAGCTATGGATCAGTTAAGTTATCAGCCTAATGAAATAGCGCGTTCATTAACAAAGCAGAGAAGTAATACAATTGGAGTGATAGTACCACATATATCTCATCCTTATTTTTCTAAGTTAATAAGCAATTTAGAAAATGAAGCAGCGAAAAAAGATTATAAAATAATACTATGTAATAGCAAGGACACTGCTACAAAAGAGAAAAAATATTTAGACATGTGTAAAAGTAATAGAGTAGATGGAATAATTTTATGTAGTGGCAATGTTGAATATAATATGATTAACACAGGAAATATCCCAATTGTATTATTAGAAAAGAATTTTGAAAAAGGAAAACTAGGAATACAATGTGATAATTATCAAGGGGGATGCCTTGCAACAGAGCATTTAATAAAATGTGGATGTAAAAGAATAGTACATTTTAGTGGTGTAATTGATGAAGAAATGCCTGCTGATAATAGAGAAAAGGCATTTATAGATATATGTAATAAAAATAATGTTGAATATTTTATTAAAAAGTTTGATATAAATGCCTATAATGAAATGAATTATTATGAGTATATAAAAAATACACTTAGTGAAATAGATGGAGTTGATGGAATATTTGCTAGCAGTGATTTAATAGCAGCACAAGTTATTCAGGTTTGTTATGAATTAAATATTAAAATTCCAAAGGATATTAAATTAGTTGGTTTTGATGATGTTGAAATATCACAATTAACAACACCAACAATAACTACTATACAGCAGCCAATTAAAGAAATGGCAAAGTTAGCTATTCATTTAATTGATGCTAAATATACTAACACAGAAATTTTAGAACAAACTATATTACCAGTGGATTTAGTAGTTAGAAGAAGTACAAGTGTAGAGTAGATAAGAGTAATAAATAGTAAGTAGCTATTGCATTATTGCAATAGCCACTTGTTTAGAATGTAAAAGTTATATATGGTAAACTGATGTTATACCATCATCATTTATATATTTAATAGTTGACTTGCTAGTAGTTAAATCAACATTTAAAGTACAATACTTATCATCCTTTTTCCAAGTTAAAATCATTTCATTATCATTTGAAGGTTCAATATGGAAAGTGCCATCAAAAGCAGGATAATCATTTCTAAAGTCAATAAGCTTAAGTAATCTTTGAACAACATCTTGATTATATGCTTTATCAATTTCTTCTAAAGTGAAGTTGTGTCTATTAATTTCACGTCCTTCTCCAGTACGTGTTACATTTTCAACATCATTTTCACCAGCTAATAACCCAACATAATATACTTGTGGAATACCTGGAGCAAAGAATTGAATTGCTCTAGCAGTTAAGTAAGCATCATCATTGCATCCTAAAACAGAGTAGTAAGAACATCTTATTTGATGAACGTCAAATCCATCTGGGCTCTTATGAGCATCAGAGTGAACTAAGCTTAAGTTTGCACCATGATTTAAGCAATGATCAACAATTTTCCTAGCATCCTTCGTTGATACTAAATCATCTAAGTCAGGTTTTACAGGAATTCCATCATGACAATCTAACATTGTAAATTGATTATGAGGTCTTACTTTTAAGTATTCTGTAATTTGAGAGCTAGATTTATTAACTAAAGTGCTAAGAATCATATATGGAAGTATAAAGTCATAAATATAGTTACCATACTTAGCTAATTTAAATTGAGTTGTGTAATGAGCATGTACCTCTGGAAGTAAATCAATATCAAGAGATTTAGCTAAATCACATATCCAATCTAAGAATTCATATATTTCAGGTTCAACAAAGAAACAGCTAGTACCAAGTTTCTTTGTTACATATCCTATAGCATCAAGTCTTACAATTTTAACATTGTTTTTATGGAAGTTTTCGAAGAATTCCTTTAATAACTGTCTAACCGCATCAGAGTTAATATCAAGGTCTATCTGTTCAGAAGGTGTTTCTTTACCAAAGGTAGTCCAAACAGAAACGTCTTCACCATTTATGTTAAATGTTGAATATGGAACTTGTCTACGTAAGAACATTTTGTCTATATCTGCTTGAAGTGGTTTTCCATCATTCCATAGTTTATCTAATGTAATAAATAAATCAGCGTATTTTGATTCTTTCCCATGCTTTAAGAAGTCTTGGAAGAATACTGAGTTTTTAGAAATATGGTTAACCATTAAGTCAAGAAGCACATCATGTTTTTCACCTATTTTACGAATATCATCCCATGTACCAAATTGAGGTTCTATTTCTAAATAAGTAAGAGGTGCAAAACCTCTATCCCCTGATGAAGGGAATGGAGGAAGTATGTGAATACCACCTTTAAATTTATTTGGAAAATATTTTGTAAGTACATTATCTAATGTTTTTAAATCTCCACCAAGAGAATCAGCATAAGTTATAAGTTGAACTTTATTTTTAACCGTCATTTTAATATCTCCTCTTAATTAACTATATATTATAAAGTGTTTTTAATTCCTCTATAGAAGGCAATTCTGCAATAGCACCTACATTTTTTAGCTTGAAAGCACTTGTTGCAAAACCAATATTTAAAGCTTCTTTTAAAGGGTAATTACTAGTTAGTGCTGTATAGAATCCACCCCAGAAAGCATCTCCAGCCCCAGTTGTATCTACAACTTCAGTAGCTAAAGTTTTAAATTTAATAGTTTCAGTGCCATTAGAAACTATTGCACCATCTTTCCCTAAAGTCATTATTACAAGTTTTGCACCACATTGAATGAACTTGTCCACATGATTTTCAGGAGTATCTGGGCCAAAAATTCTTTCTGCATCAACTTCTGAAGGTTTTATTATATCTAACTTTCCAATAAGATTTTTTATATATTCTATTCCATCATGTCCTTCTTCCCAAATCATTTCATGATAATTTGGATCAAAACCTATAAGAACATTATTTTTTCTAGCTTCTTCAATAACTTTTTCAATAACTTTTCTTGATTTCTTTTGAGAAATAGGCCAGCATGAAAAATGAACTATTTTACTATTTTTTAATATTGAACCTATATCTTCATTGTATTCTAAATTATAATCTGCACTACGATAGAAAATAGGTAGTGGAGTTTCCTTACTTTTAGTTACAAGTACCATACTTGTAGAATTATTGACTTTATTAATAAATTCAGTATTAATATTATTTTTCTTTAAATTATTAATTAAGAATTCACCTAATCTATCATTTCCAACAGAAGCTGAAATAATAGGATTACCACCAAGTCTTTTTATATTCATAGTAATATTTGCAGGTGAACCACCAAAATATCTTGAGTATTTATTGCAACTATTGTCGCCATCATAATCATCAGAAATCATGTCAACTAATAATTCTCCAATTGCAAATACGTCAAATCTCTTATTCTCAAATTTTACAACATTGTTAAAGTTAAACATTGCTAACCCTCCCTTAAATTGGAATTATATAACTAAAGTATAAGTGAAAAAAAGATATATGTCAAGCGATTGACATATATCTTTTTGCATATTTGAATTATTATAGATTTCACTGATGGTTATGAAAACTTAGTAAATGATAAATGAGTAGCATTTTATATATAAAGATGAAGAGTTCTTACATATAGCTGAAAAAAATGCTAGTAAAATGGTAGAGGAATTTATAAAACTTTATTAAGAGGTTAAATAAGTAAAGATGGTATCTTAAAATTGATTTTAAGATACCATCTTTAATATTAAATATTATTAACAGTTTCTCCTAAAACCTTCCCAATAGCCTCATGAATAACTAAATCAGCTTTATTATCAGCGGAAGTTGAACTCTTATTAATTAGAACAAGATTTTTACCTCTAAAGTAATTAATAAGCCCAGCTGCTGGATAAACAACCAGTGAAGTTCCACCTATAATTAAGGTATCTGCTTTAGAAATGGCAGCAATAGCACCTCTAATTACATTATCATCTAAGCCTTCTTCATAAAGAACAACATCAGGCTTTACATTTCCTCCACATTTAGTACAAGTAGGCACTCCTTTAGATTCTAAAATAAATTTTTCATCATAAAAGGCATGACATTTAACACAATAATTTCTTAAAACAGAACCATGAAGTTCATAGACGTGCTTAGAACCAGCAGCTTGATGTAAGCCATCTATATTTTGAGTTATGACAGCTTTAAGTTTACCGATTTCTTCAAGTTTAGCTAAGGCTCTATGAGCATCATTTGGTTTTGCTTCAGGATAAATAAGTTTAGCCTTATAAAAGTTAAAGAATTCTTCAGGATATCTTATATAAAAACTATGAGATACTAACTGTTCAGGAGTAAAGTTTACATGTAACTTTTCACTATATAATCCATTTGAACTTCTAAAATCAGGTATTCCACTTTCGGTACTTACCCCTGCACCTCCAAAAAATGCAATATTATTACTATCTCTAAGTATTTGAGTTAATTTTTCTATTTCAGTACTCACAAAATCATCTCCGAATTATATATTTATAGTTATATTATGGCATACATGTTTGAAAAATAGAATGAATTAATCTCTATTTTAATTTTATTTATATATTATACATAACCATAATAAAAGTATTATTAGTAATTAATAGCTTTGAAAAGTATCTATAAGAAAGTTATTATATTTATCTTATTGTTGCTGATTTTAATATATGTTACAATGTAGTTGTATAACGAAAATTATTTAAAGATGAAAGGGTAAAGTAATTTTACTATGTATTTATAAGACAGAAATTATGGAGGGACAAGAGATGAAAAGTGTATACGATTTAGTAGTAGAAATGGAAGAAATAGAAGAAGAAAGAAGCAGAATAATGAAGTTTCTTGAAAAGAATAAAGCTACAGTAGAAAATTTAACAAAATTAGAAGATTTAGAAATCAGATACCATGGAATAGATAAGATAATATTGGAAAAAGGTATTAAATTTAATGTATATAAATATAAAGAAGCAAAAGAAGATTTAAAAAGGTGGGAAACTATGAGTGGTTTATCAGCACTTTTATCAACACCAAGAGATTATAGCGCTTTAAGAAATGAAAAGAAAACTAGACTAATGGTAATAACTAATGATTTAAAATCAATTTTAATAAAAGAATAAAAGGTTACTTAATGAAGATAGCTCATATCAACTTTGATATAGGCTATTTTTTTATCATTATCTATTATTAAAAAAATATAAAAAAATAGTTGACATGTTTTAATAAAAGGTATATCATAATAAGTGAAGATGATAATTATTATCAGTTGAATAAGTTATATATATTATGATTATGTGCTAACAACATTATTCTGTATTGATATCACACATTTAATACAGAAATCTTGAATACATTAAATCCTAAAATCTTTTTATATTATTTATTAGCTCTACAAACATAGTCATAATTTAAATATATAAGCCAAAAGGCATCTATTGTACCACAGCAATAGATGCTTTTTTGGTATATTGACAATTGCTTTAAAAAGAGGATAAATAAAAAATGTAGCAAGTTATATGACTTACTACATTTTTTAAATATATTATATATATTAAATTAGGTGTGTAATTTGGCAAAAGAACTAGCTTGCACGTTTATGAGCAGCTCTAGCCTTTTCTTCAGCTATTTTTCTAGTGTACCAATCTTCACAAATCTTATTAAATGTTTCTTCACTCATATTTCTTTCGCTAAGCATAGAAGTATAAGGAGCATATTTCTTAGTTTGAGTATAATACTTCAAAACTAGTATATGATCATTCTTATATTCAAATCTGTAATCGTCATGATTATTATTTTTATATTTCATAAAATTCACTCTTCTTTCAAATAATTAGATAAATTTAATATATTGATAAAAATACTATCCATGACCTGCATTAAATACAAATCTCATATAATCATCTTCTTTCTTTCTTTCTTCTGGTATTATTATAACTCTATTTGAAATTAAATTCCATATAATGTAATAAAAATATTGATTTTTTTTAAATATTATTATGTAATGCATTTAAGCAATATGATATTATAGAATATATAGTTAGGAGAATATTATAGAGGAGACCGATAATGAGAAAAATAAAGATGGATAATATAATGAAAGAAAAAGATTATGTGCAGGAGAAAAAGCACCTGCTAAAGGATTATGTATAGCAGCAGTGGAATACTAGAAAAAATATTGAGGTGGAGAAATGGATAAGCTAAGTCATGGATGTACATTAGATTGCTTTGACTGTTGTAAGTTTAATGTATATGTTGAAGAAGGAAAAATCATTAAAATTGAAGGTGATAAGGAACATCCCTACACTAATGGATTTATCTGTAAAAAAGGCCTAGCTCATTTAGAGAGGCTAAATCACCACAAGAGGATTTATAAGCCTTTATTAAAAGTTAATGATAAGTGGAAGGAAATTACATTTGATGAAGCCATAGAAATAATGGTTGATAAGTTAAGGTTTTATAAAGATAAATATTCTCCCAAGTCAGTATTATATTATGAACAGTATGGTAATGGCTCCATATTAAAGAGTATAGGAGAAATATTTTTTAATTTTTATGGTGGTGCATCTAAGGCAAAAGGTGGACCTTGTTGGAGTGCAGGTATACATGCACAAAAACAGGTTTTTGGGGATGTTGTAAGCCATTCGTTGGATGATCTTATACATAGCAAAAATATATTTGTTTGGGGTAAGAATCCAGCTAATACTACTATACATACTATGCAAAGTATAAAGAAAGCTAAGGTTAATGGTAGTAGAATCATTGTTATAGATCCTATATTTACCCAAACAGCAAAAATAGCACATAAATATGTAAGAGTAAAGCCCGGTGGAGATGAAGCTTTAGCACTAGCTATGGGAAAGATTATTATTGAAAGAAATTATTTAGATAAAGATTATATTGAGCAATATGTAAATGGTTTTGAAGAATATAGAGATTACTTGCTATCATTAGATATTAATAATTTATCTTTTATATGTGGTGTAGAAATAAATGAAATTGAAGAATTAGCAAAGCTTTATAGTGAAAAGCATTCTAGTATTTTATTGGGATATGGTATGCAAAAGTATTATAATGGTGGTAATACCATTAAGTTAATAAGCTTTTTAGGTGCTATAACAGGGCAAATTGGTATAAGCGGAGGCGGTGTTAATTATGCTAACAGAGTTTATCCAGATATTTTAAATACTGACCCTTATAATAGTGCTGTTTATGGAGAAAGTAGAGAGTTTTATGTTAGTCATATTAGTGAGTTTATAAATGATGCTGTAAAGGGAAAAGCACATGCTAGAAACAATATATATTGCTTAGATCAGGAAGGAGTAAAGGAAGATAATGTTCCTTTAAAGATGTCTGTAATAACTAAAAGTAATTTATTAAATCAGCTACCAAATTTAAACAAGCTAAAGAATGCTTTTAGAAAAATTGAATTTAAGGTATGCATTGATATGTTTATGACTGATACAGCAGAAGAATGTGATTTATTTATTCCTGCCAGTAGCACATTGGAAAGTGAAGATTTACTTTTTAGCTCTATGACTAATCCATATTTAATTTTTAATGAAAAACTCATAGAACCAGCAGAAGAGCTAATGGATGAATATTACTTTTTTAGAGAGATAGCTAGAAGGCTTGAACTTAAAGGATATCCAATGGTAGAAAAAAAGGAATATCTTAATGAAGTTATCAAGCCATTAAAAAGAATTCATAAGGAAATTGATTTACAATATATAAAGAATAATTATTTTACTCCTCACAAGAATGTAGCTTGGGAAGATAAAAAGTTTTTAACTAAAAGTGGAAAAATAGAATTTAGTTTTAATAAAATGAGCCATAATAAAGAAGAGTCTAAGTTTAGATTACTAACTACCCATAGTAGGGATACATTATTTAGTCAACATTTTATGGATGAAGAAGGTATTGCTATGGCGTATATAAATAGTAATGAAGCAAGAAAATTAAATATTAATGATAAAGAAAATGTTAGCTTAATATCTGATAATGGAAAAATTACTGTAAAAGTTGTAGTAGATGATTGCATTGGTGATAATATAGTTATGATGTATGCTGGATGGTGGAAGAGGCATGGCAATCCTAATTATTTAACTATATCAGGTATATCAGATATAGGTGGACAAGTAACTTATCATGAAACATTAGTAGAGATAGTTAAGGAAAAAGGAGAATAGAAATATGGAAAAAGAATTAACATTATATCAATTAGGTAATTTATTAAAGATTATAACAGAAAATTATGAGGTAAACTTAATGTCAAAAATAAAATTAAGCGGAGGATGGATGACCATAACTGGTAATATAGATGTTGATTATATACCAGCTAATGAAGTATTAGGAAAAGGAAGTAATATAATAGGATTAAAGATTAATAATGGCGGAAGCTGTTCTAATGATATAAAAATAACTGGTATGAAGGATTTAAACTTCAAGGTAAATTTAGCTGCTACTAAATTTAAAGAAATACATAAGGGTGGATTAAATCTAGATAAGATAAAAGAAAAAGAAGATAAATGTACATTAAAAATAGATGAGAATATGATATTTACTATTAATGCTTCTTTTGAAGATGTTAAAAAATTATTATAAAGTTTAAGGCTGATCAATGACATCAGCCTTAATTTTTTAGAAAGAATTTATAAACATTATACCTATTAAACAAATTATTTCTATTATATACATATGTTTTTATAATTCAATAGTCATTCCATCATAGGCAAATTTAATGGCTATACATTCTTTTTCATAATTAAGATAATCATCATATGACTTACCCCAATCTTCTTCTAAATGAGTTATTATGACATTTTGAATATTATATTTTGCTTTTAGTTCTAAGACCTCTTCAAATGAAAATAACTCTAAATTAAGTGGATTATTTTTAGTCAAATAGAAATTATTTTTAAGTATGTTTCCAATGATAGTATTACCGATGATAAGATAATCAGCATCATAGAATAGTCTTGAATTAGGAAATGGCTTCACATCACATGGTGCATAGATTAATTTTTTACCATTTTGTTCAAAAACGAATATTGTTACTGTAGCTTCTTCATTAGCAGGAACAAATGTTATCTTGATGTCATTAATTACTATTCTTTTGTTGACTGATTTTCTTTTTATTAAATTTAAGGATTCATAATAGTCAAAAATAGAACCATATTTTGTACTTAAGGCATTAACATCATTTAATACATTAGGTAGAGCTAATACTTTTATTGGATTATCACATTTTTTATTGATAGATAAGTCAAGCCAGTTAAGTCTTAGTTGTTCGATAACTCGCATTCCAAAAGTATGATCTGGATCAAGATGGCTATAAGATAAATAATTTATTTCTTTTATATTACAGTGATTTAATGCATGTCCAATATCTTCTGGTGTATCTATCAATAATTTTATATCATCTAAAAATAAACTGCATCCGCATCTAGCATATGGATAACTTTTTTCTCTAGCTTCATTACAAATATTGCAAGTACATAAAGGCCTTGGAATGCTTACACATCCTCCTGAACCTGTAATAATAAATTTCATAAAATACCTCCATATAAATTTTTACCTTAATATATGTATAAAATACTTAAGATTTGTAAAGTAAATTATAATATAACACTTACCTTATTATACCATATATAACATAATGTTTAAAAATATTATGTTATATATTTATAGATCAAATTAGTTAATCTGATGAAAAAATAGACTTAATAGGGATTTTTTATTGGTATAATACAGCTTTAAAAATAGTTATGAAGTTTATAATAAATATAATTAAATTGAAAAAGAAGTTAAAGAGAAGTAATATAAGATAAGTAGTATAAAGTGTAAAGGGGTTTTAATTATTACACTTTATTTTTAATATTTAAGAAAGTGATGGGATGTGATTTTTAAATGAAAATAGTCCATACAGGTGATTGGCATATTGGAAAAATTGTCAACGAGTATTCGATGATAGAGGAACAAAAATATTATTTAGATAAATTAGTGGAATTATTGAGAGAAAAGGAAGCAGAGGCACTTATTATTTCTGGCGATATATATGATAGATCAGTTCCACCAGCTGAGGCGGTAGAACTTTTAGATACTATACTTAGCAAAATAATTTTAGAACTTAAGATTCCTGTTTTAGCTATTGGGGGAAATCATGATAGTGCTGAAAGGTTATCATTTGGAAATAAGCTCCTTAGAGATAAAGGGTTATATATAGAAGGAAATTTTAATGGAGAAGTTAAGAAAGTAACACTAAAAGATAATGATGGAAGTGTGAATTTTTATTTACTACCATACATTGATCCGGCTCAAGCTAGGATTTTGTATGAGAATCCAGAAATTAAAACTCATGATGATATGATGAGAGAAATAGTATCAAGGATATATGAAAATTTAGATATTGATGAAAGAAATATCTTGATAACACATGGGTATGTTAGTTATTCATATGAAGATAAGGAACATAGAGGTGGATTAGAAGTTTGTGATTCTGAAAGACCTTTATCCATAGGGGGAACGGATATAGTGGATGGCAGTATATTTGAAAAGTTTGATTATGTGGCATTAGGGCATATTCATGGACCACAAAAGGTAGGTAGTAATAAAATTAGATACTCAGGTTCTCTTTTAAAATATTCCATATCGGAATGGAAGCAGAAAAAGTCCATACCAGTAATAGATATTAATAAAGACAAAAATCTAAAGGTAGAATTAATAGAGATAAAGCCCTTAAGGGATTTAAGAGTAATAAGAGGGCCCATTGATGAGCTATTAAATAGAGAAAATCATCAGGGCACTAATTTAAATGATTATGTATTTGCTGAAATAACAGATGAAGGAGAAATATTAGATGCCATATCTAAACTAAGAGCTGTATTTCCTAATATTATGGGACTTAGAATGGTTAACACTTCTTTAGGAATTGAAAATAGCAAGACAGCAGCAGGAGATAACTTTAGAGAAAAGTCATTGGATGAATTATTTGGAGAGTTTTATATTGATTTAAAGGGCAAGGAAATGGATGAAGCAAGAAATAGTGAGATTATTAAAATATTAGAGGAATTGGAAAGGGGAAAATAAAGTGAAACCGCTTAAGTTAACAATAAATGCTTTTGGACCTTATGCAGGAAAAGAGGAAATTGATTTTAGCCTTTTAAAAAATAATAATTTATTTTTGATATGTGGGCCAACAGGAGCAGGGAAAACTACAATATTTGATGCCATATCTTTTGCTTTATTTGGTGAAGCAAGTGGAGGAAGTAGGACTATTGATTCTTTAAAAAGCGATCATGCTGATAAAAGTGAAACTTCTTATGTTACCTTAGAATTTATGGTAAAGGGCAAAATGTATTCAATTACCAGATATCCTACACAGAAAATTGAAAAGACAAAGAAAAATGGTAATATCCAAGTGGTAGAAAAGAAACATAGTGTGGAATTTTTACTGCCTGATGATAGAGTTATCAGCAAGACTACAGAAGCTACTAAGGAAGTTGAAAAGATATTAGGATTAAACTCAAATCAATTTAAACAAATAGTAATGTTACCGCAAGGAGAGTTTAAAAAATTACTAGAAGCTGAAAGTAAGGATAAATAAATCATCTTTAGAAATATTTTTGGTACTGAGAAGTTTTTGAAATTCCAAGATAAATTAAAGGAAAAGCAGCTTATATTAAAAAGAAAAATTGAAGGAGATAAGCAAAAGAGGGAAGCTTATATAACTAAAATTGATGGAAATGATAATGAAGAATTAAATTTATTAATTAAAGAAGATAATAAGGATATTTGGGAGCTTATAAGGTTAGTTAAGGAACTAATTGGTGCAGACAATGAAAAGGAATATCTTATTAAAAAGGATATTGAAAAAGTAAATGAAGAAATATTCAAAATTAAAGAGCATGAAATTAAAGCCAAAGAAATAAATAATAAGCTTCAAGTAAAGGAAAAAGTCCAAGAGGAATTAAATTATTTAGAAGAAAAGAAGGAAGCCATGAATGAGCGTCAGGAAGTTTTAGAAAAAGGAAGAGTGGCATTATCTTTAATTCATTTGGAAAGAAGCATTAATGAGGCAAAAAAAGAAATAGAAGCAAATAAATTGGAAATTGTTAATAAAGAAAAAGAGTTGAAGAGTAATACTAAAGATTTAAAAGAGAGTAAAGAACATTATGAAGAGTGTAAGGAACTTGAAAAGGGGAAAGACAGGCTTATAGAAGAAAAAAGTAAACTAAATGAAATTATTGGTAGATTTAAGGATTATAAACAAAAA
Organism: Clostridium sp. 29_15; assembly: GCF_001916075.1. NCBI lineage: Bacteria > Bacillati > Bacillota > Clostridia > Eubacteriales > Clostridiaceae > Clostridium > Clostridium sp. 29_15. The sequence continues at coordinate 118,935 of NZ_MNRT01000041.1, read as the reverse complement.
GAAATTTTGATAAATAGCCTTAAGCAGCAGTTAACATCTCAAGAAAAAGTAAAAGATTCAATTAAGTTAAAGCTAGAAAATGCAGTAAATAATATTGAATTTTTAAGAAATAGGATTACGGAAAACGCCAAGAAGGAACTAGAAAGAGTTCAATATGGTAATCTTTTAAGTGAAAAACAACGTCAAAAAGCAGAATTAATGGAAGTATATAGGTCTATAAAAAAATATATAGACTTAAGAGATGAATATAATTTGCTATTGGAAAAGTTTAATATTCAGGAAAATATATACAATCAAGCTAAGAAAAACTATGATGATGGTGATATTTTATTTAGAAAAGGTATGGCAGGTATACTTGCCATGAACCTTGAGAGTGGAGTGAAATGTCCAGTGTGTGGTTCAGAGAATCATCCAGAGAAAGCCTTAGTGCCAGAAAATGTACCTACAGAAGAGCAATTAGAAAAGTTTAAAGAAGATTATGAAGCACAAAAGGTCTTATATGATAAGCTTATGCAAGCATTAACTATTAAGAATAGTGAAATAGAAAATCAGTTGAATGATACTATTACTGAAAAAGTAGAGAGAGTGAAAGAAATAATTACTATAAAGATAGAAGTAAATGAGCTGAAAAATTTTGAAGCTATTAATAGTAATGTAGTTGAAAGAGGTAAAGCAATTGCTAAAGAAATTGAGGAATTAGTAGAAAAAATAAAAAACATAGATGTAGCTATTGCTAGTAAAAAAGAAGATGAAGATAGTCTAGTGATGTTTCTTAAGAATCAAGAAAGTTTACAAAATATTTCAGAAGAAGAAAATAATAAATATCAAAATTTATTAACAGAGTCTGCAAAGGAAATGGCTTTATTACAGGAGATAAAAGAAAATCTACCTAAAGATATGGAAAGTGAAGATGAAATATTAATAAAGATTAAGGAATTTGAAAATAAAATTACTATGCTTGAAGTAAATTCAAAAAAAGCTCTTGATGTATATACAAGAATGCAAAATATAGTGGCGGAAAATAAGGAAGCTTTACTACAAAAAAATAACTTATTAGTCAAGTGGAACAGCATATTAAGTGAAAAAGATTTTGAATTTAAATTAGCTATTGAAAAAAGCTGTTTTATAGATAGTAATGATTATAATAAAAGCAAAATTAGTGAAGAAGAATTAAAAATCATAGAGAAGGAAATACAAGAGTTTTATCAAAGATTAAAATCTAAAAAAGATCAATATCTAATGCTACAAGAAGAGTTGAAGGATAAGGAACATATTGATATAGATTTAATTATTAAGAGCTTAAATGAAAAAGAAAATGAATTAAGAGAGTTAAATTCTAAGGAAAAGAAAATATTCTCTAGGTTAACTAGCAATAAGGATACATTGAAGTTGATTATAAAGATTAGTGATAAGATAAAAGAAGATGAAAGCGAGTACAATGTAATAGGTGAGCTTTCAGAACTAGCTAATGGAAATAATTTAGAGAGAATAACCTTTGAACGATACGTATTAGCAGCATATTTTGATGATATTATTAAGGCAGCAAACAGAAGGTTAAGTAAGATGACTAATGAGAGATATGCTTTAAAAAGAAAGGCTGAAAAGGGTAAAGGTACTAAACAGTCAGGATTAGAACTAGAAATTATTGATGCATATACTGGAAAGGAAAGGCATGTAAATACTTTATCAGGTGGAGAAGGTTTTAAAGCTTCTCTAGCACTGGCATTAGGGTTAGCAGATGTAATTCAAAGTTATGCAGGGGGAGTGCATATTGAAACAATGTTTGTGGATGAAGGTTTTGGTAGTTTAGATCCAGAATCTTTAGATGGAGCAATTAATGCCTTAATGGATTTAAAAAATTTAGGAAGACTTGTAGGAATAATATCACATGTTGATGAATTAAGGGAAAGAATTGAAGCAAGGCTTGAAGTATCATTAGGTAAAAGTGGAAGCCGTGCCAAATTTATTATGAAATAGAGTTNNNATGAAATAGAGTTATTCATCCGAATTTAAATTCCTACTAAAAATGTTAAGATAAAAGATTTTATTTGTCTATAAGATATCAGAAATTTTAAGAAAAATGATTATGGGATGAATAATAAACAATTATAAATAAAAATTGCTAAAAAGAAAATACAAAAAATACCTCTTACAATTGCAAGAGGTATTTTGGTGCCGCCAGTGGGAATCGAACCCACACGGTTGCCCGCATGATTTTGAGTCATGTGCGTCTGCCAGTTCCGCCATGGCGGCTTGTAAAAATATCACTTAATTATATTATCATGAAGTTTCTATAATGTCAACTAATTACATAGTAGAGAAAATAATTATATAATAATTTAAAGGGAACAGATGTCAAAATATTGCAATATAATGTAGAGAAAACTAATTTTAGGAGAATACTTAAAGAAGAATGGAATGGTTTATTAGTTTAAGTCCAGTGCTACAAGGGTTAACAGCAACTATATTTACTTGGTCTGTAACTGCTTTAGGAGCAGCACTTGTATTTTTCTTTAAAAATGTAGATAGAAAGATATTAAATTCAATGCTTGGCTTTGGGGCAGGTGTAATGACAGCAGCAAGTTTTTGGTCATTGCTAAATCCTGCAATTGAATTATGTGGTGAACTTGGATATAGCCAGTTTTTATTGCCTGCAATAGGGTTCTTTGCAGGTGGAGTATTTATTATTTTTGCAGATATGCTTATGGATAAATATTCATATGGTATTATACCAGTAAATAATAAGAGCCTAGAAAAAAATAAAAGTTATAAAAAAAGCATTTTACTTGTTTTAGCGGTAACATTGCATAATATACCGGAAGGATTAGCAGTAGGGGTAGCCTTTGGTGGAGTAGCAGTAGGAATACCTAGTGCATCCGTTGCAGCTGCTATGACCTTAGCATTAGGTATTGGGCTTCAAAATTTTCCAGAAGGTGCTGCTGTATCTTTGCCATTAAGAAGAGAGGGATTATCAAGAGCAAAAAGCTTCTTTTATGGACAAGCTTCTGGTATTGTAGAACCTATTGCAGGTGTAGTAGGGGTAATTGCAGCTATAACTATTAGGAGTATGCTACCTTTCTTTTTAGCTTTTTCTGCAGGAGCAATGATTGCTGTGGTTGGAGCAGAGCTATTACCAGAAGCATCAATAGAAAATAAAAAACTTACTACTTTTGGATTGATTTTAGGATTTATTCTTATGATGGTTTTAGATGTGGCACTTGGATAATTGTTAATGGAAAATGGAAAGTTGGTAGGAAACTTCTGTAGGAATTTTGAAAATTGATAATTAAAAAATTGAGGAGTATACTGAAATATTTTAAAAAAATAAAAAGTTTAAAAATTTTAGAAGTAAAAGAAAAAAGTGACTGTTGCACTAAAAATTTTATATACAATAATATTGTATTATTTATTCTTAATGCGACAGCTCCTTTTTTATATTAATTATTTTTTGATATTGAAGAAAGCTTTTGTTCCTCTAAATTCTGCTACAGCACCTAGTTCTTCTGATATTCTTATAAGTTGATTGTATTTAGCAACTCTTTCAGATCTAGCTGGAGCACCAGTTTTTATTTGACCGGCATTTACAGCAACAACTAAATCAGCGATAGTTGTATCTTCTGTTTCACCAGATCTATGAGAAATAACAGCAGTATATCCAGCTCTATTTGCCATTTCAATGGCATTTAAAGTTTCAGTTAAAGTTCCAATTTGATTTAACTTTATAAGGATAGAGTTAGCAACACCTTTATTAATTCCTTCTTCTAATCTCTTAGTGTTAGTAACAAATAAGTCATCACCAACTAATTGTACTTTTTTACCGATTCTTTCAGTAAGTAGTTTCCAACCTTCCCAGTCTTCTTCAGCCATACCATCTTCAATAGAGATAATTGGATATTTATTAACCCAGCTTTCTAAGAAATCAACCATTTCAGAAGCTGTTAAAGTCTTTCCTTCGTGTTCTAAAACATATTTTCCGTCTTTATAGTATTCTGATGAAGCAGCATCAATGGCAATAAACATATCTTTTCCAGGTTCATAACCTGCTTTTGTAATAGCTTCTAAGATTACTTCGATGGCTTCTTCGTTTGATTTTAAATTTGGAGCAAATCCACCTTCATCACCTACACCAGTTGAATATCCTTTTTCATTTAAAGTTTTCTTTAATGAATGATATACTTCAGCACAAGCTTGAATTGCTGCATCAAATGAATTAAAACCAGCAGGCATTACCATAAATTCTTGTAAATCAACGGAATTATCTGCATGAGAACCACCATTTATTATATTCATCATAGGTACAGGAAGAACCTTAGCATTCACTCCTCCAACATATTGATATAGAGGTAAGCCTAAGAAATTAGCAGCAGCGTTGGCAACAGCTAAAGAAACACCTAAAATAGCATTTGCACCTAATTTACCTTTATTGTCAGTTCCATCAAGTTCTATAAGTTTTTTATCAATGGTTGTTTGGTCAAAGACATTATACCCAATTAATTCTTTAGCAATTATATCATTTACATTAGAAACAGCAGTTTTAACACCTTTACCCATAAAATATTCTTTATTACCGTCTCTTAATTCTACAGCTTCATAAATTCCAGTTGAAGCTCCTGATGGTACGGCAGCTCTTCCTATAGTACCATCTTCTAAAATAACTTCTACTTCTACCGTAGGGAAACATCTAGAATCAAGTATTTGTCTAGCAATGATATTAACTATTTCAACAATATTTTTCATAAAATCCTCCTAAAAACTGAAAAAATCTTAAATAAATGAAAAATTAAATCATATATTAATGAAAATCATTTTCAATTACAATAATTATATAATACAAAATTGACGAAATCAATATTTTTTTTGAAAAAATTATAAAAAAGTCTTGTTGGTAACAAATTCATTTGTTATCATATTAAGAGTAGGATGAATTTAGCCCAAGTGGGCTTGAATTTGACCCGGTTAAGTACTTAGTCTACATATGTAAAAATGAGACAAGCTATAACTAGTATTAATTAGGGAGGAATCAATATATGATGTATTCAAGAGAAGTTGAAGAAATGTGCGTTGTAACTAAAGGCGCTAATCATGCATGTGCTCCAATTCCAGTTGAAGGAAAATGGGTACAAGCTACACAAATATCAGATATTTCAGGGTTAACTCATGGAATAGGTTGGTGTGCACCTCAACAAGGAGCTTGTAAATTAACTTTAAATGTTAAAGGTGGAGTAATAGAAGAAGCATTAGTTGAAACAGTTGGATGTTCAGGTATGACTCACTCAGCTGCTATGGCTTCAGAAATATTACCAGGAAGAACTATATTAGAAGCTTTAAACACAGACTTAGTTTGTGATGCTATAAATACAGCAATGAGAGAATTATTCTTACAAATCGTTTACGGAAGAACTCAAACTGCTTTCTCTGAAGGTGGATTACCAATAGGAGCTGGTTTAGAAGACTTAGGTAAGGGATTAAGATCTCAAGTTGGTACTATGTACGGAACAGTTGCTAAAGGACCAAGATATTTAGAAATGGCTGAAGGATACGTTACTAAAATCGCTTTAGATGAAGATAACGAAATAATCGGTTACAAATTCGTTCACCTTGGAAAGATGATGGAAATGATCGCTAAGGGAATGGATGCTAACGAAGCATTAGAAAAAGCTGCAGGACAATACGGAAGAGTTGCTGACGCTGTTAAATTAATCGATCCAAGACACGAATAATTGTAAGGAGGAATTTAATCATGGCATTATTTGAAAGTTATGAAAGAAGAATAGGACAAATCACTCCAGTATTAGAACAATACGGAATGAAAACAATAGAAGATGCTAAAGCTGTTTGCGATGAAAAGGGAATTAACGTTTATGATATCGTTAAATCAACTCAACCAATAGCATTCGAAAACGCTATGTGGGCTTACACTTTAGGTGCTGCTATAGCTATAAAGAAAGGTTGCACAAAGGCTGCTGATGCTGCTGCTGCAATTGGTGAAGGATTACAAGCATTCTGTATTCCAGGGTCTGTTGCTGATGACAGAAAAGTTGGTTTAGGACACGGAAACTTAGGAGCTATGCTTTTAAGAGAAGAAACTAAATGTTTCGCATTCTTAGCAGGACACGAATCATTCGCTGCTGCTGAAGGTGCTATCAAAATAGCTGAAAAAGCTAATAAAGTTAGAAAAGAACCATTAAGAGTTATCTTAAACGGTCTTGGAAAAGATGCTGCAAAGATTATTTCAAGAATTAATGGATTCACTTATGTTCAAACTAATTTCGATTTCTTCACAGGTAAATTAGAAATCGTTAATGAAAAACCATACTCAAACGGACCAAGAGCTGCTGTTAAATGTTACGGAGCTAATGACGTTAGAGAAGGTGTTGCTATAATGCATCATGAAGGTGTTGATGTATCAATCACTGGTAATTCAACTAACCCAACAAGATTCCAACACCCAGTTGCTGGAACATACAAGAAAGAATGTATCGAAGAAGGTAAGAAGTACTTCTCAGTTGCATCAGGTGGTGGTACTGGTAGAACTCTTCACCCAGATAACATGGCTGCAGGTCCAGCTTCTTACGGTATGACTGATACTATGGGAAGAATGCACTCAGATGCTCAATTTGCTGGTTCTTCATCAGTTCCTGCTCACGTAGAAATGATGGGATTAATCGGTATGGGTAATAACCCAATGGTAGGAGCTACTGTTGCAGTTGCTGTTGCTATAGAAGAAGCTTCTAAATAAGATTATTTTTAATTGTTTACTTATAAAAAAGTTCCGAACTTTATAAAATAGTTCTGAAAAGAATTATAAAAAAGTTTAGAAAAATAGAGTCTCATACGAAATTGTAATGATTTTGTATGGGGCTCTTTTTGTGTTAAGGTAGGAAAAATGAGAGATGAGAAGGTGTGAGTCAAAGAGAGAAATTTTCGAGACATTTTTATGATTGAGGAAACATTTTCTATTTTTATAGAGAAAGTAAAAGTTTATAAAGACCAATGAAATAAAGAAAACAATACTTTTTAAAAATTGAAAAAAATGGAAATATAATTTATAATATAATCAAGTTATTTTTATAACAATTAGTCTAATTTATAAAATACTTGCCACAGGAAAATAAAATAACATAAAAGTTAGGGGGATTAATTTATGGAAAGTATTAAATATTATGATTTAACATTATCTCAGGATGTCATGTATTTTGCTTTAAAATACTCACCAAAAAAGAATATAGTAAACATAGGAGCAGCCTTATGGATTGAAGAAGAAGTTAACGTTGATTTATTAGAACAGGCAATATATAAAACAATTTGGAGGGTAGATGCATTAAGGCTTAGATTAAAAAAGATAGATGGAGTAATTAAGCAATATGTATCCACAGAAGAACCTAAAAAAGTAAATATAGTAGATTTTACTAATTTATCTAAAAAGCAAATTGATGATAAGCTTACTGGTTGGACAGGAACATCATTTAAATATAAAAATGCAGAGTTATATGATATTACTATAATTAAAGCTAAAAACAACTTAACTGGTATTTATGTAAAGGTTAATCATGTAGCAATGGATGCATGGGGATTAACTGTTTTTATAAAGGATGTTATGGATGTATATGCAGCTATGATAGATAATAAAGAATTGCCAGAAGCACCAGCACCATTTATTCCATTAATTGAAGCTGATTTGGCATACAAAAACTCAAAAAGATTTAATAGAGATGAAGAGTTTTGGAAGGAATATTTTAATAAAGTACCTAATTATGCAACAATAGATGAAAATTATCTTGGTAAAAAATATAGAGCTACATCTTTAAGGTTTAAATCTAAATTAAAAGTAATAACTTTAGAAAGAGAAAAGGTAGAAAAGATAACATCATTTTGTAAAGAAAATAGACTTTCACCACAAAGTGTATTTTTATTAGGAAGTCAATTATATTTCTATAAGCTAAATAATACTGATGAATCCTTAGTAAATAATGTTTTAGCAAGGAGAAGTACTGTTGCATCTAAGAAAGCTGGAGGTATGTTGATTAATATTCTAGAATTAGTTGTTAAATGTCCACATGATTTATCTTTCCTTGATGCATGTAATAAGATAATGATAGATCAAGCTAAATTATTTAGACATGGAGATTATCCTTATCAACAAGTTATGGATTATCTTCAAAAAAAAGTAGGAATAAGATCTGGAAACTTTACTGATTTATCTTTTACTTACCAAGCAGCTAAAGTAGGAAGTGAAAATATGCTTAAAGCAAGAGTACAAAACTACAGTAATGGTAGTTCGGGAATTCCAGTATATCTAACTATTATAGATGTTTTAGGAACTGGAAATTTGGATTTTATGTTTGAATATAATTTAGCAATGGCCAGTGAAGAAATTGTAGATAAGCTTTATTCACAAATGATTAAGAGTATTGAAATAGGGATAGCATCACCTAATAAGACTTTAAGAGAAATAATAAGTGAAATATAGTATTTATTTAGAGGAGGATTTAATATTGGTTGATAGGAAGTATTATGATTTAACTCCATCACAAAAACTAATGTATTTTGCATTAAAATTCATACCTGAAAAAAACGTTGTTAATATTGGTACTGCAGTTTGGTTTCATGAGAATATTGATTGTGAATTATTAAAAGCTGCAGCTTATAAAGCTATATGGCGAATGGATGCCTTAAGGCTTAGACTTAAAAAGGTTAAAGGCCAAATAAAACAATATGTTTCAGAAGAAGAACCTAAAGAAATAAAGATTGAAGACTACTCAAATTATTCAAAGGATCATATAGATGAAATTTTAGAAAAATGGACAAGTACTCCGTTTAAATATAATGATAAAGAATTATATGATGTAATTATTATAAAGGGTCCAGAAGATTTAACTGGAATATATATGAAGGTAAATCATGTTATTATGGACGCATGGGGATTAACAGTATATGCAAAAGATGTTATTAATGTTTATTTAGCTATGAAAGATGGAAAGAAACTTCCAGAAGAGCCAGCGAAATTTATACCTCTAATTGAAAAAGATTTAGATTATATGAATTCTAAAAGGATGCAAAGAGATTATGAGTTTATTAAGAAAAAATGGAAAGACCCAGCGGTTTTTGCATCAGTGGAACCTAAATATGTAGGAAAAAAATATAGACCTAATAATATAAGATATAAAGGCAAACAGAAAGTAATGTCATTAGATAAGAGTATTGTAGCAAAAATAAATGAATATTGTAGAGAAAATAGAATATCTCAGCAAACATTATTTATTTTAGGAAGCCAGATATACTTTTATAAGCTAAATAATACTGATAAGTCAATGGTGAATTCTGTATTAGCAAGAAGATCCTCTATGGATAGAAAAAAAGCTGGAGGAATGATGGTGAATAACTTACAACTTAAGGTAGAATGCCCATATGGAGTATCTTTTAAAGAAGCATGTGAAAAGCTAACAAAAGAGCAGTTTGAATTATACAGGCATGGAGATTTTCCATATCAACTTGCACATGATTATGTATTAAAACAAGCAGGAATTAAATCAGGGCTTCTTACAGACTTTACGATAACTTACCAGCCAGCAAAGATATTTACAGACAATAGGATAAAAGCTAAAGTACAAAATTATTTTAATGGAAGTTCATCAATGAATTTATATCTAACAATAATGGACACTTTAGATTCAGGTGAATTAGATTTCATGTTCCAATATAAAGTTGCTGTAGTAAGTGATGAAATAGTTGATGAGCTATATAGAGTGATGATTAAAGCAGTAGAAATTGGAATTGAATCTTCTAATAAGACTATTGGTGAAATAATTGATGAGATTTATGCATAGGTTTTATTAATGTAGAATTTAATAAGATATTATGTGGTTGGTATAAAGGGGGATAAATAAAGTGATAGAGGTCTTTGGAGAATGCCTAGAAACCATTAGGGATATTATTAATAATTCTAGTAATAAGTATAAAGATAAAATTGCTATTAGAGAAAAGAAAAATAAGAAAATAGTAAGTTATACTTATGGACAGTTAAGAGATGATGTTTATGCTTTGGGGACAAAACTCATAGATATGGGGTTAAAAGATAAGCATATAGCTATAGTAGGGGGAAATAGTTATAGCTGGATTGTTTCATATCTTGCAATTATAACAGGAGTTGGAGTAGCAGTGCCTCTTGATAAGGAGTTAGACTCAGAACAAATAAGTAAACTAGTAGATAAGGGTGATGCATCAGCGCTATTATTTTCAAAAGGATTTTTATCTAGTATAGATGAAATGGTGGAAAATAGTAAGTTAGAATTTGCAGCATGCTTAAGTGATATAGATAAGTATAAAGATGTACAAACTTTAATAAATGAAGGTAGAGAATTGATAAATGAAGGTAATACAGTATATGAAAACTCTACTGTAAATGTTAATGAGTTAAATGTTATTATGTTTACATCTGGAACAACTGGATTTAACAAAGGTGTAATGATAAGTCAAAATAATTTATTGGTGAATATTGAACAATCATGTAAGGCTTTTGGAATTTATCACAATACTGTGGCAGTATTACCATTTCATCATATATATGAGAATGTTTGTGGTATGATGGCTCCAATAGCTATGGGGATGAATATTTTTATTAATGATAGTTTGAAATATTTATCTAAAAATTTAAAATTAGTGAAACCAGAAATGGAAGTAATGGTACCATTATTTTTAGAAACTATGGAAAAAAGTATAAGAGTCGAATTAAAAAGAATGAATGTGGAAAAGGTTTTTGAAAATAGTATAAAAGTTAGTAATTTCTTATTGAAATTTGGTATTGATTTAAGAAGGCTATTATTTAGAAAAGTGCATGCTAACTTTGGTGGTAAATTAAAAGCAATTGTATGTGGAGGGGCAGCACTTAAGCCAGAACTTATAACTTTCTTTGGCGATATAGGAATAACTATTCACAATGGATATGGAATAACAGAATGTACTCCATTAATCAGTGTAAATTTAAATAAAAAAGGAGAGCATTTTTCAGTAGGAAAAATATTTTCCAGTTGCCAAGTAAAAATTGATAATAAAAATGAAGAAGGAATTGGTGAAATATTAGTTAAGGGTCCAAATGTAATGATAGGATATTACAAAGATGATGAAAGTAATGAAAAATCATTTACTAATGGATGGTTTAGAACAGGTGATTATGGAAGCATAGACGCTGATAAAAATCTTGTTATTTGTGGAAGAAAGAAAAATTTAATTGTTTTAAGTAACGGTAAAAATGTACACCCTGAAGAGTTAGAAGGATATATATATGAAATGATGCCGTATGTTAAAGAATCACTTGTTTATATAGATAAGAATAAAAAAGGTAGTGAAGTTATCAGCACATATGTATATTTAGATCAAGATTTTTCTTCAGGTAAAAGTTTAGAAGAGTTAGAGTCAATCTTAAAAGAAGACTTGAAAAAGGTAAATAAAAAATTGCCAAGCTTTAAAAAAATACAGCATATATATATAAAAGAAGAAGAGTTTGAAAAAAATAGTTCTAAAAAAATAATAAGACAAAAGTTCTTAGAGGAGGTAAGTCAAATTGGATAAGAAAGTAATAGAAATAATGGCAAATTATTTAGGGTTAAAGGAAGAAGAAATAACATCAGATATGGATTTAATGGATGATTTAAACATAAATTCATATGACATAATGAGTATTATAGGGAGATTTGAGGATGAGTTTGATATTGAAGTTCCTGATGAAGATATAAGAAACTTTATAACAGTTGCAGATGTAATAAACTACATTAAGAAGCAAAATTGATTCAATGCTTTATAGCTAAATGTAATGATATAAAATTACAACGGCATTATAGTAAGGAATTATTACGGTATTCAATAAAAAATGTTTTTAAATTAGAAATAGAGGATGAAGCTATAATGAGAAATCAATATGGCAAACCCTCTTTTAAAAATAAAGAGCATATTAAATTTAATATAAGTCATTGTAATGGACTTATTGCTTGTGCTGTAGGTTTGGAAGAAATGGGAGTAGATGTTGAAAATATTAGAAGTTTTGATGATTATGTGGTAATAAGAGTATGTAATATGAAGGAAATAAATGATATATATAGCTCTCATGATAGTAAAAGAACTTTTTTCACATATTGGACTATGAAAGAAAGTTTAGGTAAGGCTTTAGGTGTTGGATTACACTATCCCTTAAGGGAAAATGAGTTTATAAAAAATGGTGATGGGTATTTATGTAATTACGAAGGATTGAAAATTAAAAACTATGAAATAGATAATAAGTTTAGCTTATCTATTTGTACAGATAAAAATGAAGAAATTATACTAAGGGGGGTTAATTTAGATGGAAGATAATTTTATAGAATTTAAGGATGTTTATAAAAGGTATCAAATGGGTGAAGTTACTATAGCTGCAGCCAATGGAGTTAACTTTCATGTTAAACCAGGAGAATTTGTAGTTATAGTAGGGCCTAGTGGTGCTGGAAAAAGTACAATTCTTAATATGTTAGGTGGTATTGACCAAAATGATGATGGGCAAATAATCATTGGTGGAAAAGATTTAAGTGCCATGAATAACAAAGAGCTTACTTTGTATAGACGTTATGATATAGGATTTGTATTTCAATTTTATAATCTAATACAAAACCTTACAGCTAAAGAAAATGTTGAAATAGCATCTCAAATTTGTAAAGAACCAATGGATGCAGAAGAAGCATTAAGAAGTGTAGGCCTTGAAGATCGTATGGATAATTTCCCTTCTCAATTATCAGGAGGGGAGCAACAACGTGTTGCCATTGCTCGTGCTTTAGCAAAAAGACCAAAACTTCTTCTATGTGATGAACCTACAGGAGCATTGGATTATCAGACAGGAAAGAACATCTTAAAGCTTTTACAGGAAACATGTAGAAAAGAAAATATGACTGTAGTACTAGTAACACATAATCAAGCTATTACGCCAATGGCTGATAGAGTTATAAGAGTTAAAAATAGTAAAGTAGAATCTATGGTTATTAATAAAAAATTAACCTCCATTGATGATATTGAATGGTAATGGAGGCGTAGTTTTATGACAAGTAGTTTAAAAAAGGTTTTTTTCAGACAAATAAAAGATACTAAAAGCAGATTTATTTCAATATTACTTATTGTAGCTTTAGGAGTAGGCTTTTTTGTCGGAGTTAAAGCTGCAAGTCCAAGTATGAAATATTCAGCAAATAAATTTTTTGAAGCAAATAATTTGATGGATTATAAAATTATGTCAGACTATGGTTTTCAAGATGATGATATTAGATCATTAGAAGAACTTAAAGGTGTTATGCAAGTAATGCCTTCTTATTCAGCAGACTTATTAGTTAATACTGGTGGTGCAAATAATGTAGTTAGGGTACAAGCTGTGCCTGAAAGCTCTGATGGAAAGCAGCCTATTAATGAACTAAATGTGGTAGAAGGAAGATTGCCAGAAAAATCAGGTGAATGTGTAGTTGAAAGTAATTCTAATACATCAGTTAAATATGAAATAGGAGATACCATAGAACTTCTTTCTCCTAGCGATGATAAGGAAATAACTGACGTAGTAAAGACTTCGACCTTTAAGGTTGTAGGATTTATCGAAAGTCCTCAATATATTGCTTTTGATAAAGGGATAACACAAGTTGGTGATGGATCAATCTTAAATTATATGATGATTTCTGCTGATGATTTTGCATATAGCCGATATACAGAAGTATTTTTATGTGTAAATACACCTAAAAAATATGAATCAAGCTTTGAAGATGACTATAAATCATATATTGCAGACTATTCTTCAAAATTATCAAGTCTTGGTGTAGACAGAGTAGAAGTAAATAAAGAAGCAATACTTACGCAAGCTCAGAAGCAAATAGATGCAGCAAGAAAAGAAATTGATTTTCAAAAAGCAGATGCTCAAGCAGATTTAGATGATGGGAAGAAGCAAATTCAGGAAGCAGAAGCTACGATAGCTGAAAAAGAACAAGAAATTACTGATGGAGAAGCACAAATAAAGGCTTCAGAAGAGCAGTTAGCTGCCTCAGAAGCACAAGTTGCTGATGGATGGAATCAAATAGTTGCTGGAGAAGAACAACTTAATGAAGGAATAAATGAATATAATGCTGGAGTAGATCAATATAATGCAGCATATTTTGAATATATGGCACAAAGAGAGGCTGGAGAAGCACAATTAAATCAAGCACAAGCTCAATTAGATACTTATGGGCCATTAATTAGTGGCTTACAGTCAATAATAGATAATGGTGGAGTTTTATCATCAGTACTTCAATCTCAATTTGATTCGTATATAACTCAGTATAATGATGCTGTTGCACAAGTTGATGCTGGAAGACAGATGATAGCAGATGCTGACTATCAAATTGCTGCAGCCAAAGAACAATTAGATTCATCAGCAGCACAAATTCAGGCAGCTCAAAATGAAATTAATACTCAAAAAGATAACTTGACTGCTGCGGAACAGCAGATTGCAGATGGAAAAGCACAATTAGAACAGTCTAAGGTGCAAATTGTAGAAGGGAAAGTTCAAATTGAAGAAGCAAAGAAACAGCTAGCAGATTCAAAGGCTCAATTAGAAGAAGGACAAAAAGAATTTGATACTCAATTTACTTTAGCTGAAGATGAATTAAATCAAAAATCAAATGATTTAAAAAATCTTTCCAATGGTAAGTGGTATATATTTACTAGAGATGATAATCCAGGGTATACTTCTTTTGCAGAAGATGCTAATCGTATTAATGGTATAGCTAGTGTGTTCCCATTATTTTTCTTCATAGTAGCAGCACTTGTATGTCTTACAACAATGACGAGAATGGTTGAGGAAGAAAGAACACAGATAGGTACATTTAAGGCATTAGGATATGAAAATAAGACTATAGCAGCTAAGTACTTTTTTTATGCATTTTTAGCAGCAATAACAGGAAGTATTTTAGGAATAGTGGTTGGACTATTAATTTTACCTAAGACAATATTCCACTCTTATGATGCAATGTATAAATTACCTATATTTGCAGTTAAAATAAGTATACCAGTTATAATTATAGCAGTTGTATGTGCGCTTCTCTGTACTTGTACAGTTGCATATTTAGTAGCTTATAGAGAACTAAAACTAAATCCTGCAACTTTAATGAGACCTAAAGCTCCAAAGCAAGGAAAGCGTATATTCTTAGAAAAGATACCATTTATATGGAATAAAATGAATTTTTCATCAAAGGTAACTACAAGAAATATCTTTAGATATAAAGCTAGATTTATCATGACTGTTTTAGGAGTGGCTGGTTGTACTGCACTAATACTTGCAGCATATGGTTTAAAGGATTCTATTTCTGTAGTTGTTCCTAAACAATATGGTGAGATATTTACGTATGATACTATGATGAACTTAAAATATGAAGGTACTTTAGATGAAAAGAAAAGTCTTAAAGATTCCATTGATATAGATAAGCGTGTTAAATCATCAATGATGATTAAACAAAGCTTGATGAATGGATCAAAGGCAAATGATGATAAAGAAGTACAGATAAGATTATTTGTACCAGAATCATTAGATAAATTCAAGGACTATGTACATTTATTAGATAAGGACTCTGAAAGTAATATTGAGCTTACCAATGATAATGTGGTAATAACAGAAAAGCTAGCCAAACTTTTAAATCTTTCTGTAGGAGATACTATAACTGTAGGAGATGATGCTGGAATAACTGTTGATTTAAAAATATCTAGTATAGTAGAAAATTATGTATATAATTACGTATATTTATCTAGAAAGATGTATGAAGAAAAGTTTGGGGAAGATTTAAAGCTTAATACAGCTTTATTAAAGCTTACTGAAGATGGTAAAGCTCATGAAGATGAAGTTGCTAAGGATTGGTTAAAGAAAAATGATATTTTAGTTGTTACTTCAACTTCTTATGTAATATCAAGTTTTGAAGATATAATATCAAGTTTGAATTCAGTAGTAGTGCTTATGATTATTTGTGCAGCAGCATTAGCATTTGTTGTTTTATATAATTTAACAAATATAAATGTAGCTGAAAGAATGAGAGAAATTGCTACAATAAAGGTGTTAGGATTTACTGAAAAAGAATCTGCCAATTATGTATATAGAGAAAATATCGTTTTATCGGTAATAGGTATTGCAGTAGGATTAGTAATGGGTATTTTCCTAAGCAATTATATAGTTTCTACCATTGAAATGGATATAGTTATGTTTGGTAGATCTATTCATGGTATAAGCTTTATATATGCAGCAGCATTTACTTTAGTATTTACTTTACTTGTTAATGTATCTATGTATGGAAAACTTAATAATATAAGCATGGTTGAATCTTTAAAATCAGTTGAATAATAAGAAAACGGGGCTGAATAGCTCCGTTTTATTTTGTGGTATTAGTTTGTAAAATTTTTCTAATTTGCTGATGTTGATTTAATAGGTACAACATTTAGATATTCATCACTAAATGAATTGTAGATAGCATTAATACCTTTTTCAAAATCTTCATTTTCAATACCAATTAAGATATTGATTTCACTAGAACCTTGATCAATCATTCTCACATTTATATCAGCTTGTGATAAAGCATCAAATATTTTTACAGCAACACCTTTTTTATTGGCCATGCCAGCACCAACAGTTGCAATAAGAGCCATATTAGGATGAACTACTACAGAATCTGGGTTACAAGAACGCTGAATTTCATCTACAAGAATTTCAAGTTTATTCTTAAGTTCAGAATCTGATATGACCACGCATACTGAATCTATACCTGAAGGCATATTTTCAAAAGAAACATTATTTTGCTCAAGGATAGAAAGCACTTTTCTACAGAAACCAAGTTCTGTATTCATCATAGCTTTTTCGATAGAAATAACAGTAAAGTTTTTTTTACCAGCTATACCAGTAAGCGTTCTATTAGAGGAATTTTCCCTAGAACTTACAATAAATGTTCCACTGTCTTCAGGAGCATTGGTATTTTTTATGTTTATAGGTATTCCAGCATTTCTCACAGGAAAAACAGCTTCTTCATGTAATACAGATGCCCCCATATATGATAATTCTCGTAGCTCTCTATATGTTATTTTTTTAATTTGCATGGGATGCTCAACGATTTTGGGATCTGCCATAAGAAATCCTGATACATCTGTCCAATTTTCATATAAATCAGCGTTAATATTAGCAGCCACTAATGCACCAGTGACATCGGATCCTCCTCTTGAAAAAGTAACAATATTACCTTCAGGGTCAGAACCATAAAAACCAGGAATAACAGCTTTTTTAGATTTAGACAAAGCATCTTTAAGTTTAAGTTCAGTGGCCTCATTATCTAAAGTACCATATCTATTAAATTTTATAACATCTTTAGCATCTATAAAGTCTATACCTAAATATTCAGCAAGTATTAATCCATTTAAGTATTCGCCACGACTTGCAGCATAATCTTTAGAAGCCCCATTTTCTAAATCTTCTTTTACAATATTTAAATAATCCTGGATGTTTAAATCTATATTTAATTCTTCAACTATGCTTTCATATCTTTCACTAATAAGTTTAAATACATCATCTAGAGGTATACCAGATTGTATATGACCATGGCAAAGATATAAGACATCTGTAATTTTAAAATCTTTTGAATGTCTTTTTCCAGGTGCAGATGGAACAATGAATTTTCTAGCTTCATCTGCAAAAAATATATTTTTTACTTTCTTAAACTGATTGGCATCAGATAAAGAACTTCCACCAAACTTTGTTACAATTGTTTTCATATTAATAGCCCCCAATAGAATTATTATTTGTAATAATAATATAATATTAGAAATATTTTACACAAATATTGTATATCTTGCAAATAATTTTATATGATTTTTACTTTGTATAAGAAAAGAACATTAGTGAAAAATAAAAAAATAATAAAAGTATGAAAAAAAATGATATTAGTATAAAAATAAATTCAATATTTTAGTAGTTATTTAAAAAAATAACTTATTAATATTATAGTGATAATTAGAAGATTGTAGTTTTTCTAATGAATGTATATAATATTAATAAGAAATTGGACAAGATTAACATTTTACTGACTATGAAGACATAATTTATTGTCTTTTTTGAAAACAAAGGGGGGCATTATATGCATTATTCAAAAGAAGATGTTTTAGCAATGGTAGAAGAAAATGGCGTTAAGTTTATAAGACTTCAATTTACAGATATATTAGGGACTCTTAAAAATGTGGCCATCACTGACAGACAACTTGAAAAGGCATTAAATAATCATTGTATGTTTGATGGATCATCAATTAATGGTTTTGTAAGAGTTGAAGAATCAGATATGTATTTAAGACCTGATTTAGATACATTTGTAATTTTTCCTTGGAGACCGCAACAGGGGAAAGTGGCTAGATTAATTTGCGATGTATATATGCCTGATGGAACTCCTTTTGAAGGAGATCCTAGATATATACTAAAAAAAGCAATTAATAAAGCAAAAGATATGGGATATACAATGAATGTAGGGCCAGAGTGTGAGTTCTTTTTATTTGAAGTTGATAATGATGGTAATCCAACCTTAAAAACTAATGATAAAGGAAGTTATTTTGATTTAGGACCTATAGATTTAGGTGAAAATGCCAGAAGGGATATGACTCTTGCTTTAGAAGATATGGGATTTGAAATTGAAACTTCACATCATGAAGTGGCTGCAGGACAAAATGAAATAGATTTTAAATATGCTGATGCATTAGTTACAGCAGATAATATTGCTACATTTAAATACGTAGTTAAGTCAATTGCTCAAAGACATGGGTTATATGCAACTTTCATGCCCAAACCATTACATGGAGTTAATGGATCAGGAATGCATATAAATATTTCACTGATTAAAGATGGGAAAAATGCTTTTCATAATGAAGAGGATGAATTAGGTTTAAGTTCAGTGGCATATAATTTCATAGGTGGTGTGCTTAAGCATATTAAAGAGATTTGTCCAATAACAAATCCTTTAGTAAATTCATATAAGAGATTGGTGCCGGACTATGAAGCTCCAGTATACATTGCATGGTCAGCTAAAAATAGAAGTCCACTTATAAGGGTTCCATCAGCCAGAGAAGAGGGAACTAGGATAGAACTTAGATCTCCAGATCCTAGCTCAAATCCATATCTTGTCTTAGCATGTCTTTTATTAGCAGGATTAGAAGGTATTAAATACAATTTAGAACCACCTAAATGCATTGATAAAAATATTTTTGATCTAAATAGAGAAGAAAGAAAGAGAGAAAATATAGAAAGTTTACCTGAAAGCTTACATGAAGCAGTTGCATATATGCAAAAAAGTGATCTTGTGAAAGAAGCTTTAGGAAAGAACACCTTTGAATATTACATTAGGGCCAAGGAGGTTGAGTGGGATAATTATAGAACACAGGTACACCAGTGGGAAATAACTAGTTATCTTTCAAAATACTAGGTCATAAAGGTGGGGTATGAAATGAATGATCAAAGGGGAGTAATTGTGGCACTTCAGAATCTAGATACAGCAGAAAAAATTGGCTCACTGATAATTGAAGCAGGATACAGAGTTTTAGCTACATGCAACTCAGGGCATGATCTAATCAGAAAATGTATAGCTTTGGACCCTGAAATTGTAATTATTGGCTATAAGCTAAATGATATGACAATTTTGGATGTATATAATACATTAGCTGATAATTGTAGTTTTTTGGCAATAGTAAATGAGACATATAGATCATTTGTACAGGAACAAACAGATATATTTTGTATAACCAATCCTATTTCTAAGGGAATTTTAATAAGTTCTTTAGATTTAATATGCCAAAGTAATAAGAAAGTGTCTAAATTGAGAGAAAAAGTAAATAAATTAGAAACCACCATGGAAGAACGAAAAATAATTGAAAGAGCTAAGGGAATTTTAATGGAGCGTGAAAATTTAACGGAAAGGGAAGCCTTTAGGATTATCCAAAAAAATAGTATGGATACAGGTAGTAAGATGATTGATGTTGCAAGCAATATTATCATTCAGTACTCTTTATAAATAAATTCAAATATTTTTTAATTAAGGGTTCCTACAGGAGCCCTTAATTCTTAAATTTTTTTAAGAATTAAATTTTAATGAACTGTTGCAATTTTGTCACAAAAGCATAGTATAATTATAGTGAAATTATTTATAACTAAGTTATATAAATTAACGGGGAGAGATAAAGGGATGGAAAAATTTCTTGTTGATAGGATAGATAGAACTGTAGATAATTACAGATTAGCTAAAGAGTATTTAAAAAATGATGGTGATATATTAAATCACTTTGCATCACTGGTTTTTTCTCATTATGAAAGAGAGATACCAATAGATAGAATAAAGGAAATTAGGAAAGAAATTAAAGCTGTTACACCAAGAATGTCACCCTTTAGAGGAGATATATTATATATAATATCATTGTTGATTGCGACAACAGATAAGGATATGCAACAAGAAATAATAGAAAATATGTTTAGTGCTATGGAAAAACTTGAGGAAAATGGTTTTAGACCATGTAGCCATTTAGTGCTGACAGCATATGTTATAGGAAGATATGGCAATCCAAGGAAACAAGATGATATAGTGTACAAGCTAAAGGAATCATATATTTTATTAAAAGAAAAGTATAATAATATTACTAATGAAGATGATTATTTATTATGTGCACTATGGAGTATTAATAATATAGAAGTGGAAGTAGTAAATGATTTTATAGAAAATGTTTATGATCATGTGGCTGATTATAATATAAGAACTAAAAATGGTGTTCAAGGGCTATCAAATGCCATGATTTTAAATGGATCATCAGGTCACATGTATAGAAATATGGAATTTTTGTTACAATTACAAAAGAGAGATATAAAGATAGCCAATCAATTTTTACCTTTAGTAGGAGTGTTGTCTAACACAAATCCTAGAAGAACTGTAGATTTAGTTGAAGGTGTCATAGAAGACTTATGTGATAAGGAAGCTGAATATGAATTTTATTTAGATAAGGGCTTTAGAACAATAATTGCAGTAGTAATAGTATCTTTTTGTACTATAAGTGATAAGAGAAGATATATAGATGAACTTTT
The DNA here is from genome assembly GCF_001916075.1 of Clostridium sp. 29_15. Taxonomy (NCBI): domain Bacteria; kingdom Bacillati; phylum Bacillota; class Clostridia; order Eubacteriales; family Clostridiaceae; genus Clostridium; species Clostridium sp. 29_15. The sequence goes on along the minus strand of NZ_MNRT01000041.1, from coordinate 97,826 downwards.
AGCCCATGGAGTAATATCTTTTATTAATAGTAAGAATAAGGGTATATTTGAAGAAGCTTTAAGTTAAGGTGGTAATAATGCATAGAATAATTTTACATGTAGATATGGATGCTTTTTTTGCTTCTGTGGAGCAGTTAGATAATCCACAGCTTAGAGGTAAGCCGGTAATAGTAGGAGGAGTAAGTGAACGGGGAGTTGTTTCAACATGTTCATATGAAGCAAGAAAGTTTGGTGTAAAATCTGCAATGCCAGTCTTTATGGCCCAGAGGTTATGTCCAAAGGGACATTTTGTTAGGGTAAGATATCATAGATATAAAGAAATATCCAATAAGATATTTGCTATTTTTAGAGAGGTGACACAGCTTGTGGAGCCTCTTTCTATTGATGAGGCATATTTAGATGTGACTAATAGCAGATTTTTAAGTGGTATGGAAGCTGCAATATATATTAAGAGTAGAGTTTTAAAGGAAATTGGTTTAACATTATCCATAGGAATATCTTATAATAAATTTTTAGCAAAATTAGCATCAGACTGGAATAAGCCTAATGGTATAAAAGTCATAGATAAGGATATGATACCAAAAATATTATTACCACTATCTATTTCTAAAATACATGGACTAGGAAAAAAATCGGTACAAAGATTAAACAATATGGGTATATATATTATTAAGGATTTATATCCATTAAATAAGGAGTTCTTTTTAGAATATTTAGGAAAGAGTGGTTTAGATATTTATGAGAGAATAAGAGGAATTGATAAGAGGATTGTGGAAGTTAATAGAGATAGAAAATCCTATGGAAGAGAAACCACATTGAAGTTTGATACTGATGAAATAGAGGAGCTAGAACCTTATATTCAGGAATTTTGTAAGGAGCTTGCGGCAACATTGGTAAGGCAGAATATCTATATAAAGACAATAACAGTAAAATATAAGACCATTGTTTTTGAGAATCATACAAGAAGCAGGACTTTAAATACATACACTAATAATTATCAGATTATTTATAAAACAGCCATGGATATTTTACATGAAGAGAAATTGGAAAACCGCATCCGCTTAATAGGAGTTACATTATCAAGTATTAGGGAAGAAGATGTACAGCAATTAACACTATTTTAATAATAAGTTTATTTACTAAAAGAAAAATAAAAAAATAAACCTCCGCTTATAAAATAATTTACTAAAAAAAAAATTTGAGAATATTAATATAGTATAGAGCTATGTAAGGAGGGACTGCTTTAGAAAAGCTTAAGGCTTTTCAAGTGGAATAGTATATGAAAAGAGAGTTAACTCCAAATGAAATTAAATTTGATATATCAATAGATAAAAATATAGAAAAGTCAAATAATGTATCAGAATATGAAGAGGCTTTTGCTAAGATAAAGAGAGCATTAAAGATTACAAAGGAAGGATACAATTTATATTTAGTAGATTCATTTTCAAAAAAGAAGCTTAAAGAGTTAATTAATTTCATTGAAGATGAATATAAGGAGTTAGAGCCACCTAAAGACATATGTTATGTAACCTTGGAAGACGAAAATAAGCCTGAAGCTATTTTTGTTGCTAATGGAAAAGGAAAAAAACTAAAGGAGACAGTTAGTAATATAAAAAAGTCGTATTTAGATGTAATAGATGACTTTTATAGCGATTCAACTAATGATGAAAAAGATTTTTTGGTGGAAGAAGTGGAAAATAAGAGGAATGATTATCTTAATGAACTGATTAAGATGGCTAAAGATGAGGGATTTGAAGTGAAAGCCACCAGTAAAGGGTTTGCTTTTTTACCTTTAAATAATGAAGAAGAAACCATGACAGAAAAGGAATATGATAATTTAGAAGATAATCACAAGGATATAATTGTAAGCAAAGCTGGAAATCTAAAAAAGAGAGCAGAAACTATTTTAGAAGAACTACGAGATATTGAGTTAAAATCTATTAGGCGTTTAAAAAAACTTTATACAAAGTTCTTATCAAATAAGATGGAAGAGCTTAAAGATGATGCTTTGCTTGAATTTATTACTGATGATGATTCTTATGAGTATCTTGAAAGGTTATTTACATGCATTGAAGAAGATATAGTTGAGTGCTATACCATGAGTATTGAAGATGACGAAAATGAAATATATAGAATTTTAAATAAATATGATGTGAAAGTAATTGTGGATAATAGTAACAATTTTGTACCACCTGTGATTTATGAGGAAGATCCTAATTTAAATAATCTTATAGGAACTGTAGAATATGAAAATCATAATGGAATGTATGTAACCAATATATCATTAATAAGTGCAGGAGCAGTTCTAAAAGCTAATGAAGGTTGTCTTATTCTAAGACTAAATTCTTTAATAATGAATTCTCTTAGTTATTATTATCTCAAAAAGATACTGTTATCAAATAAAGTAACTATAGATTCAAATAAGAATCTTGTGGAATTCATAAATATAAATGGTTTAAAGCCAAAGCCTATTCCAATAAAAGTTAAAGTTATATTGATAGGCGATTATGATTCATATGATATATTGTATAATTCAGATGAAGATTTTAGAAAATTATTTCCTCTAAGAACGGAAATTCCAGATATAGTTGAAATAACTGAAGGATCAATTAATACATTAAAAGATAGAATAAATCAGAAGGTGAAACAAGAAGAAATCTTGAAAATTAATGAAGATGCAGTTAGTGAGATAATAAAGTATTTATGTAGAAAGGCTAGTAGCAGAGAGAATATTTTAATAGAAGATTATACTCTAGATAAGCTTTTGCAACTTACAGATATATATGTAAAAGAAAAAGGTGATTATGTTATTACCAAGGAAGATGTAATGAAGATTGCTTACGAAGAAGAATTTATTGAAAAAGAATTTATTAAGATGTATAAGAAGGGGAAAATACTTATAACCTTAACTGGTGAAAAAGTTGGTTCAGTTAATGGACTTGCTGTATTGGATACCGGTTACTATTCTTTTGGTAGACCAATTCGGATAACTTGTGTGGCATATAGGGGTACTGGTCGTATTGTAGATATACAAAAGGAAAGTAATTTAAGTGGCAAAATTCATGAAAAATCCATCAGCATACTTCGTGGATTATTAAGCAGTTTATTAAATGCTTATGAGAGCATTCCAGTTGATTTTCACGTAAGCTTTGAACAGACTTATGGCATAGTGGATGGAGATAGTGCATCAATAGCAGAAATAATTACTTTATTATCAGCATTATCTAAATATAAGGTAAAGCAAAATATAGCTGTAACAGGATCTGTAAATCAATTTGGAGAAGTACAGGCTATTGGAGGCGTTAGCGAAAAGATAGAGGGATTCTATAAGGTGTGTAAAATAATGGATACTATAGAAAATAAGGGAGTTTTAATTCCTGCTTCCAATAGAGATGAACTTATTATCTTGCCAGAAGTTGAAGAAGCTATAATTAATAATAAATTCCACATATACACAATGGAAAATTTAAATGATGCAATAGAAGTTTTAATGCTTGATGAAGGACAAACTTTAGAAATGTTTTATGAAGATATAAAGAAGGAACTTAAAAAGTATAGTGCTAAATAAAATAAGGATAGAACCTATATGGAAACTAATTATGATAGTTTTATTATAAGGTTCTATTTTTATTTTTTATTTTTTATTTACATTGACTACAAAACAGAAAATATGTTAAATTAAACTTATGGTAAAAAAAGTAAATAAAAGAAGGGGAGGATACTCTATTTGTTAGAGCAGTACAATATGGATATAAAATTTTCAAATGTAGACGGATTTTTAATTATTGAGCTAATTGGAGAACTGGATCATCATAGTGCGGAAGAGGTAAGGGTTAAGATAGATGATAGAATTGATAGAGATAATATTAAGAAAGTTATATTAAATTTCAGAAATGTAACCTTTATGGATAGTTCTGGAATTGGTGTAGTTATAGGAAGATATAGAAAGCTGAAAAATAAAGCTGGACATATATCAGTGGTAGAAATAAATAAAAGAGTCGATAAAGTTTTTGCTTTATCTGGATTATATAAGATCATTAAACCGTATAAAAATGTCCAGGAAGCTATGGAAAGTATGTAATGGAGGGAAATATAATGTTAGATAATAAGATAAGTATAGAATTTCAAAGTTTATCACAAAATGAAGGTTTTGCCAGAGTTGCTATATCTGCATTTATAGCACAACTTGATCCAACTATAGATGAAATGGCAGATGTGAAGACAGCAGTATCAGAAGCTGTTACAAATTCTATAATTCATGGTTATGAAAATAAAAAAGATGGAATAATACGAATAGAAGCTTGTATTTCTGGAAATAATGTAATTATAAAGGTAATAGACTATGGTAAAGGTATAATTGATGTTGAAAAGGTAATGGAACCATTATATACATCAAGGCCAGATTTAGAAAGGTCAGGTATGGGATTTACAGTGATGGATACTTTTATGGATACTTTACAAGTTACTAGTGAAGAAGGAAAAGGAACAACAGTTATTATGTCAAAAAAATTTAATTAAAATGGTTAGGGAAGGTATTATGAATAGTAAAGGTTTAAAAAATGAATATAGTTATTCAAGTAATTCGGAACTATTACCACTTGCGAAAGCAGGTGATATAGAAGCTATGAATAAATTAATAGAAATAAATCTTCCGTTGGTATCATCAATAAGCAAAAAGTTTATTAATAGAGGATACGATTATGAAGATATATTTCAAATAGGATCCATAGGATTGGTAAAAGCAATAAAGAATTTTGATGTAAAATTTAATGTTAAGTTTTCCACATATGCAGTCCCTATGATTATGGGGGAAATAAAAAGATTTTTAAGAGATGATGGAATAATTAAAGTTAGCAGAAATGTCAAAAACATTGCAAGAAAAATACATTTTGATAGGGAAGCGTTGTCTAAAGAGTTAAATCGTGAGCCTACGATTGAAGAATTATCACAGTATTCAGGGTTTAATAAAGAAGATATAGTACTTGCTATGGAATCTTCAGCAAATCTTCAGTATCTATATGATACTATTCATCAAGATGATGGATCACCAGTGTTGTTAATAGACAAGATAAGTGAAGTTAATATTGAAGACAATAGTGTGGTAGATAGAATTGCTTTAAAAGATGTACTTCAAAACTTAGATAGCAAATCAAGACAAATTATTATGCTTCGCTATTTTAAAGATAAGACGCAGGTGCAAGTGGCTAAGATGCTTGGAATAAGTCAGGTTCAAGTATCGAGAATCGAAAAGAAAGTGCTCTTGGAAATGAGGAAACAATTAGAAGAATTATAGTAAACGAAAGAAGGATAAAAATGAATACGATTTATTAATGAGCAGTTATAACAATTTTAATGTTGTAGCTGTTTTTTTATTAGGATAACATTTAAAAAATAATAATTAGTAAGAGAAATTTATAAGTGATATATATAATTTAATAATTGGGAATACTAAATTCAAATTAGTAAGGAGGGTAAATATGAGCAGAGTTTCTAAAAAAGAGGAAGCTATTAAAGCTAAATATGATAAGCTAAGTCAAGAGGCCAAGCCAAAACCAAAATACATAAAGAATGTTATAATGGCTTTTCTTGTTGGTGGAACTATATGTACCATTGGGCAAGGAATATTTGAATTGTTAAAGGCTTTTGGTATTTCTGAATATGATGTAAAGATATGGCTTCCAATAATAATGGTTTTTTTAGGGGCATTATTAACTGGGATTGGTGTATATGATAAAATTGCTAATTTTGCAGGGGCAGGAACGGTAGTACCTATAACAGGATTTGCTAATGCTGTGGTATCACCAGCTATTGAATTTAAAAAAGAAGGGTTTGTTTTTGGTGTAGCAGCAAAGATGTTTACCATAGCAGGACCAGTACTTGTATATGGTATTGGCTCATCTGTAATCATAGGTATAATTTATTATTTGCTACTTTATTATTCAATACTATAAGAGAAGGGAGTCTATGGAATGGAGAATGATTTGAAAAAAATAGGTAATCAGACCATTAAATTAAATAGTAATCCTAAAATTATTTCAACTTATTCAATAGTAGGGCCTAAAGAAGGGCAGGGACCATTAGGTGAATATTTTCATGAAGTCATAAGTGATGATACTTTAGGTAAAGATAGTTTTGAAAAAGCAGAGTCAGAAATGATGTATACAGCTATAAAGGGGGCAATTAATAATGCAAATATAAAAGAAGAGGATATTGATTATTTATTTGCAGGAGACTTATTAAATCAAATAACTTCATCAGGATATGCTGCTAGAGATTTAAATATACCTTTTTTTGGACTTTATGGAGCATGTTCAACTATGTCAGAATCTTTGAGTATGGCAGCTTTATTCATAGATGGAAGTTTTGCTAAGTATGTAGTAGCTAGCACTTCATCTCATTTTAGTTCAGCTGAGAGACAGTTTAGATTTCCATTAGAATATGGCTCTCAAAGGGCACCAACAGCTCAATGGACTGTAACAGGCTCAGGCGCTATGGTGCTTTCTAAAGAAGGAGATTTTCCTATGGTTACATACATAACAACAGGTATAGTAAAGGATTATGGTGAAAAAGATGCTAATAATATGGGGGCGGCTATGGCTCCAGCAGCTGTGGATACATTATATAATCACTTTAAAGATACAGGTAGAACTCCAGATTATTACGATATAATAGCTACTGGTGATTTAGGGAAGATAGGGAAAAAGATGACTTTAGAGATGTTAAAGGAATATGGCTATGATTTATCAAAAAATTATGTTGATTGTGGAGATATAATTTTTGATAATGAAACTCAAAATACTTGCTCAGGTGGAAGTGGATGTGGATGTTCAGCTGTAGTAATGTGTGGATATTTTTATAAGCGGCTTATGAAAAAAGAAATAAAGAAGTTACTTTTAATTTCAACTGGAGCGCTTATGAGTCCTACTAGTACTTTACAAGGTGAAAGCATTCCAGGGATAGCTCATGCAGTAGCCATTGAATATGAATAATATTTTTGAAGGGGAATGTAAAAAATGGAATATGTTAGTGCGTTTATAGTAGGTGGATTAATTTGTGTTGCTGGACAAATATTGATGGATACAACTAAGCTAACTCCAGCTAGAATCCTAGTTATATTTGTTACAGTAGGTGCTGTACTTGGAGCCTTTGGCATATATGATAAATTAGTAGATATAGGAGGGGCAGGAGCAACAATACCTCTTCCAAGCTTTGGTAACAGTCTAGCTAAAGCTGCAATACAAGCAGTACAGGAAGATGGATTGTTAGGTGCTTTTACTGGTGGTATTAAAGGTGCTGCTGGTGGAATAACGGCAGCGATATTTTTTGGTTATCTAATGGCATGTTTATTTAATCCTAAGACAAAAGAATAGTTTGATAAAAAAATTAATATACTTTAAAAAAATATTAAAACCGTTTATAATTACTTTTATAAACGGTTATTATTTTAAAAGGAGTGTAACATTTGAAAGAATATTATCAGAAAAGCTGGACAAGAGTTGTAGAGCTTTTAGGCAGTAATGTATATAAGGGGTTAATGGAGTATGATTGTATCGTAAGAAGAGAACAATATGGAGACAATAAAGTAATTATTCCTAATAGAAAAAGTATAGGACGTTCATTATTAGAGAAATTATTTAGTTTAAGTAGTTTTATATATTTATTTGTAATTATATTGTTTATAGTGAGTAAACAATACATATTTTTATTAATAGAATTAATAGCATTTTCATTAAGTATAATACATACTTGGTGGTATAGTTTAAAGAATAAAAAAAATATTGAAATGCTAGGTAATCTTAATACTAGTGATGTAACAGTTTTAAGAGAAGGTGTTGAAAGAATAGTTTCAGCAGAAGACCTAGTTATAGGAGATATAGTTTTATTTAAGGAAAACTCTTTTATTTCAGCAGATTTACGAATAATATCAGCAGAAAATTTAAAAGTTAATGAAAGAAATATAACAGGTGATAAGGTATTAAAAGATAAATATGAAGCTATGCTTGATAATAATGTTGCTTCATTAAGTGATATAAGTAACATACTATTTAGAGGAAGTATTATAAAATCTGGAAGTGGAACTGGTATAGTTATAGCTACAGGAATGAATACACATTTAGGAAAATTATTATCAGCTTTAGATAGATATGATTTAAAGAAAAATTTAGGTTTTAAAGAAATAGACGGAATTATAAGTAAAATAAATATTATAGGAATATTAATTTCTGTTATATTGTTTTTTGTGGTTCCAGGGAAGGTATATATTAAAAAAGAGATTTTATTAGATTGTTTATTTATATCAACAGCATTTATATATCCACTTATCTATTATATATATGATAAAATTATATCTAAAGAATTAGAAAAAGATAATATTTATGTAAATAATATTTTTACGTTAAAAGATAGTGATATAGTTAAGGTGATTTTTGTTGAAAAGTTTGGTTCTATAACAGAAGATACAGCTGAAGTTGAAAAAATATTTTACAATGAAACTTCTTTTTTAGCAAAAGATTTAGATAAAGGAAATAGTGATTTGTTAAGAATGATTGGTATTTGTTGTACAACAAGCAATATTTATCATGAAACAAAAGATGAAGAGGATATTTTTGGAGAGGCGTATATAAGATTTTGTGAAAAATATGATTTTGATAAAGATAAAATTGCTAGGGAAAATAGATTTAAATTTAGAACAGAAGTTAATTCAACAAATAGTATAAAAACTACTGTAACTAAAAATTCTAGAGGATTTAGAGCTACATCTAGAGGTAGTCTTGATAAAATACTTTCTAAATGTACAAATATATTAATTAATGGTGTAGAATACCCATTAACAGAAGAAGAAATAAATAAGATAAAGCTTGCTGATTTATGTTTTTCAAGGGAAGGACTAATTACTGAAGCAATGGCTTATAGAAGATTTAACTATGAACCATCAAAAGAAGAAAATATAGAAAGTAATATGGTTCTTGTAGGATTATTTGGACTTAAAAATTCTATAGTTGAAGATGTTAAAGAAGATATAGAAAGTCTTTTTGATGATGGAATATTACCATTATTATTTTGTGAAGACAATAAGATAAGTGCAGAAATATTAGGAAGAAATATAGGTCTTATATCATCATCTAAGGAAGTTACTTCTGGTGTGGAGTTAAGCCATATGTCTGAAGAAGAATTTTATAAAACAGTATCAAAAGCAAGAATATTTTGTAGACTTAAGCCTGATCAGAAGTTGAAGATTGTAAATGCTTTTTATAACGATGGGTTTAAGGTTGCTGTGGAAGGTGAAACCTTAGGAGATTTATCATTGATATCTATGTCAAATATAGGCATAGGAAAAGCAAAAGCATCCAAAATATTAAAGCATATATGTGATATATATACTGAAAAAAGTTCTATTAAAGCATTATTACACCTTAAGAGAAAGGATAAGGAAGTAAGAAAGTCAATTGAATATGCTAATAGTATATATATGCAATTTATTTTATCTCAAATATTTATGATGTATGCTTATTATTTTATTGACGATAAGATATTATTTAAAAATAGTAGCATTATTTCTTTAAATTTATTACTAATACCAATGGTTCTATTAGCTTTAAATAATTTATCAATAAATAATATAGAAAATAAACATAGTTTGTTAAATGCAGTTATATATAATGTAGTGACAATAGTAGCTATATTAGCAATGAAAGAAAATATTGAAATTGTGGTATTTTTAATAATGTGTATAAATTTTCTTACTTATTTGTATAGAAATCAATTTAAAAATATATATGAATATAAAAATATTATATATACAGCTTTATATATAATTATTGTAATAATAGGAACAATATTTCTTTATAAGAAGGACGTATTAATAAATATATTTACAATAAGTATTATATTAATATCCTTTTTAGTATACGTAACAATGATTTGGTTTTCGAAAAAATGGCAATAATTTAATTGAGGTGTTGTCATGAGTAAAGAAAGTGGTGTTTATTATAATAATCCGTTATTATACATATTTATAGTGTTTATATTGGCATCATTTACATATGAAATTTATTATTATAATAAGCTGGCAGCAATTCTCATTGCAGCTAGCTTGTTTTTTTTAATAACTTTTAATACTGAAAGATATCTTAAAATATTTTTACTGATAATTCTTATAATTGCACTTATGAATAATGTTTTTTATTATAATTATACCCCAAAAGCTAACGAAGAAATTAGAGTAGTTTCACTAAAATATAATAGGGGAATTGGAGAGATAAAGGGGAGAAAAGTAAATATATCTATAGAAGCTTCAGAAGAAATTGTAGGTAGTAAAATTTACGCAAAAGGAAATTTTAATAGAAATCTTAATATTTCTAAAGGTATAATAGGGGATTTTACAATAATTAAATATGAGAAGAGAAAAAAGGATCTAACTTTATATTTGTACGACTTAAGAAAGGATTTATATGATAAAATTCAAAGTAAATTAGGGGCAAGGAAAGCAGGAATAATTTCCTCAGTGGCTTATGGATATGATGATAATATTGAGAGCTATGATAGAGAAAAGATGAAGTATTATGGAATATCCCATGCCATATGTGTTTCGGGATTGCATATTACAATGGTATATTCTATTGTACTGTTATTTGGATCTAATTTATTAGGAATGATTGTTTCTTTTTTTTATATGTTATTTTCAGGTACTAAGGAAGCAGCTATAAGGGCATATATAATGATTGTTATATCTAACTTAGCTTTAAAGCTTAAACGTCAGTATAATATGATGGCTGCCTTATCATTAGCTGGAATAGTGATATTAATAGTTAAACCTTATTGTTTGTTTAGTATTGGATTTATATTGTCTTTTGTAAACATTATTGGAATTAATTTTTTTAATAAGAAGATTAATAGGGTGTTTTATAAGATTCCTTCTAAAATACGGCAAGTAGTTGCTATAACTCTATCAACACAAATTTTTATTTTACCAATAACAATGATGTATTTTAATGAATTTTGTGCTAATTCAATCATAGGAAATCTACTAATTATACCTTTTATTAACATCATAATAGTATTAGGTAATTTACTAATATTATTTTTAAAGATTCCAATGGTTTTTAATTATATTTTATTTGTTAGTAAATATATTATAATTTTAATGGATAATATTATGAATTTTTTTGATAAAATCACAATTGATATATTTTATATATATTATGGAGCTGCTTATTTTTATATTGCCATGCTCATAACATATTATTTTTATAAAAAGGGATATAAGCGATTTATATATTACCCAATTATAGTATTTATCTATGTGTCTATTATAGTTTATAGTCCTATAGTTAATATTAAGTATTATAATGAAGGAGCAATAGTAATAAGTTTTAAGGGGAAAAGGACATTTATTCAATATAATGAAGATGCGAATAATGATAAGTTAGAAAAGATAACCCTATCTAAAGAAAGGTTAGATAATAGTTTTAAAAAGTTTTTAATAAAAGATGGGGTTTATATAAAGCCAAGTGGAGAAAATTATATAATAAAGACAGAGAAAGAACAGTGTCTACTTAAAGTTAATTATGATAAAATAAATTATAATTATGAAATAATTGATTTTACAAAAGGTGACATTAAAGATGTATGGATAGTAAAGGATATTATAATATCAAGAAGATAGGAGTGTAATAATTTATTGATTAATATAGATGGTTTTGAAAGCGAGTTAAAAAAGGGTGACATAGGATCGGGATATGTTTTTTGTGGTTTAGATGAAGAACTTATAAAAGAAAATATTAATATTCTTGTAAAGAAGTTAGTACCTGATGAATTTATGACTTTAAATTATGAAAGACTAGATGGATTAACTACTACTTTTAATGATATAGAAAATGCATGTGAAACTATGCCTTTTTTTGGTGAGAAAAAAGCAATTGTTGTATATAGAGCTAACTTTTTAAAGGATAAAACTGATAAAGAGGGAGCAAAATTATATTCAGAAATTTCTGAGTATGTAAAAAATCTTCCACCTTATGCAGTGCTAATAATGTATTATTTATTTAATGATAAAAGAGATACTCCTAAAAAAAATAAAAAGTTAGGAACTCTTGATAAATATATTAAGGTAGTTCATTGTGATAAACTAAAGAAGGATAAATATTATAAAAAAATAGAAGATATATTTAAGGAAAATGGAAAAAATATAGGCAAAATACAAGTAAGATATTTTGGGGAAAAGGTACAAAATAATTTTGATATAATAAAAAGCGAAATAGATAAATTATGTGCCTATACATATGGTAGGGAAATTGAAAAAGAAGATATAGATAAGCTTATTGCCAATAAAAGTGAAGATGATATTTTTGATCTAGTAGAGTACATTTCTAATAAGAAGGTTGATAGGGCTTTAGATTTGCTAGATGATTTATTATTTAAGGCAGATCAACATATTCTTATAATAACTACCATTGAAAATCATTTTAAAAGGTTATATGAAATTAAAATTTATATGAGCAAAGGAAAGAGAGTAGATTATTTTATGAGCAAGTATAGGTTACCACAATTTGTTTGTGAAAAGCTTATGAATCAAGCTAATAAATTTTCACTGAAGCAATTAGGTCAATTTATTAGAATATGTGTTGATACAGAAAATAAGTTAAAGTCATCCACAGGAGATAAATCTACAGAAATGGAGCTTATGCTATTTAAGACTTTCTTGGCTAAGTAAGATATAGAGAAAAAGTGTTTTATAATGAATACTACATAAAAAATCACCTTTTTTATATAAAGGTGATTTTTTATGTAAATAAATAGTCGGTGATTAAAAACCACCGACTCCTTATTGATTACGCCATAGCGTTTAATTTCGCAGCTAATCTTGACTTCTTTCTAGCAGCCATGTTCTTGTGAACAACACCTTTTTGAGCAGCCATGTCTAAAGACTTAGATGCTTTAACGAATGAAGTTTTAGCTTCTTCAGCGTTGTTAGCAGTTACTGCAGCTTCAAAGTTCTTTATAGCAGTTTTTAAAGCTGATTTTATCATTCTGTTTTGAGCAGTTTTAGTTTCAGTAACTTTAATTCTCTTCTTTGCTGATTTTATGTTTGCCATTCAATTCACCCCCTTAAATTTTTATAGGGCCTCTTGCAGTTTTTGGGGAAATCTGCGTACGAGTTCATTTTCAACAAATCATATTATATCATTGAAAGTTTAGAAGTTCAAGTATGAAATTAAAAGTAATTTGGGAAAATAATTTTGTAGTTGTGAAAAAAGGTAAAAATAGGAGGGAAAATAATGATAAGTATACGTACAGATTTAGCCATAGAAGCAAAGCAAGCATATACTGAGGAAAATAAGAGAGAACTTGACGGAGTTAGGGTAGATGAGGAGAATGATGGAGATATAAAGGTTACTACAGTAACTATAGAAAGTGATGAAGCCGGAAAGGAATTAGGAAAACCAAAAGGGCATTATATTACCATAGATTTTCCGGAATTTACAAGTTATGATGGTGAATGTATGAATGAGTTATCTATGGTGGTAGGAAAAGTCCTTAAGAGATTGGCAGATGTTACTGAAGAAAAATTAGTGCTTGTAGTGGGACTTGGAAATTGGAATGTAACTCCTGATGCTTTAGGACCTAAGGTAGTTGAAAAGATAATGGTAACAAGACATATAAAGCAGATTATGCCTGATGCTTTAGAAAGTCATGTAAGGTCAGTTTGTGCATTGGCACCAGGAGTACTAGGCATAACAGGAATTGAAACTGGAGAGATTGTTAAAGCGGTAGTTGAAAAAGTTAAGCCAGATTTAGTTATATGTATTGATGCTTTAGGCTCAAGAAAGTTAGACCGTGTCAATAGAACTATTCAAATAGGAGATACAGGGATTTCTCCAGGAGCAGGTGTTGGAAATAACAGAATGCAAATTAATGAAAAGAGTTTAGGAGTAAAAGTATTAGCTGTAGGAGTACCTACTGTTGTAGATGCTGCTACTATAGCTAATGATACTATTGATATGGTGCTTGATGACCTTGTAGGAAAAGTTGAAAGGGGAAAGGAATTTTATTCTATGTTACAAAAAGTTGATAAAAATGAAAAGCAAATGCTTATAAGAGAAATATTAACTCCTTTTGTAGGAGAATTGATTGTAACACCTAAAGATATAGATACTATTATTGAATCACTTGCCAAGATAATAGCTGATGGAATAAATATAGCAGTGCAACCAGAAATGGAAATGGAGGAAATAAATAAATTTTTAAATTAAAATAAGAAAAATATTTAACATTATAATTTGTAATAAGTATGTCACTTAAACATATAAATGTATAAGTGAGGTGAATTATGAATGAGTTATGTTTTTCATGGAGGTGAAAATAAAAGAGGACGGAATAGGATAAGCATTGATATAGTGGTTATATTGATTATAGTAGTATTTTTTTGTATAAGATGCATAGTGGTATTAAATAATTATCGGGAAAGGGGAGCATATGCATATGTTCAGTTATTGAATTACTGCATGCCAGTGGTGGAGGAGTTAAATTATGATGCCAGTGATTATGCGGAAAATAATTTAAGTATAAAAAATGTTATCTTACAATCATTAGGACTATATAATCTAAGATTTGAGGATATTGTAAGTAATGAATTGACAGTGTTTGCACAAATAAATAGAACTATTACAGGAGCAGTGGCTAATAATAACAGTGGTATACAGCCATATGAAATTAACTCCAATAGTATTGCCATGATTACAGAAGAAGAAAATGAAGCTATAGCTAAAGAAAGTCCTGCATATGATGAAAGTTTAAAGAAGACATTAGACGAAGCTAATCCAGAGGTGCTTATATATCATACTCACACCCATGAAAGTTATTATGATGGTGGAAATGTAGACGAGGGATATAATTATAATACAGATAATAATGATTACAATGTAGTTGGTGTTGGAGATGTTCTTGCTAAGGAATTACAAGATGGCTATGGCATAGCGGTAATTCATGATAAGACAATACACGATACTTCATATAATGATTGCTATGGAAGGTCTAATGAAACAGTAAGCTCTTATTTAAATCAGTATGGAGATTTTAAGCTTATTATAGATCTACATAGGGATTCAAACAGTAATAGGCAGGCTGTTACAGCAGAGATTAATGGTGAAACAGTTGCTAAGGTAATGTTTGTAGTAGCTGGGAACAGTAGCAATTATTCAAGTAATACCCAGCTTGATAATAAGCTTATAGAAATTATTAATAGATTATTTCCAAGCCTTCTTAGAAGTACTAATATTTTTGTTTATGATTCTGGTATAAACGCTTTTAATTTGAATTTAAGCAATAATATATTGCTTTTAGAGGATGGATCAATAGCAAATACTGCTATAGAAGCAAAGTTATCAGCTAAATATATAGCTAGGGTAATAGCAGAGTATATAAAAAATTATACTTAATTGAATAAAGAATTTAAAATATGTGCATCCTTTACAATGTTAAAACGCTATAATTGCGTAAAAAATAAGGGGTGCATTTTTATGCTTAAGAAGGGAATTGTTCATATAATTCTTTTTAGTATGGTTATAGTAGGATGTATTATAGTCAATATCAAAAATACAGAAGCATTATCTCCATTTGGCAATACACTTAATAATTATCAAATAATCACTGAGGAATTTGGTGAAGATTTTTCAGAGTTTATAAAAGATAATGCCAATATAAAGATATATTTAGATAAAGGAGAGGATAATGTACAGGTTCAAATTGGAAATAAGAAAATAAAGTTAACTAAAAATAATATATTTATAGCAAAAATTAAATCAATAGGAAGTTTTTTTATTAAGCAAATTTCTAAAATAGAGAATACTTTAGGGAAAATAACAAAAAATACAAAAGAGAATGAAAAAACTAAAAGTAAAATTGACATAATTGTTGATGATTTCATAGAATGGTTAGAACAACAAAATTAAAAATATAGATTAATTTGTTAATTAACCAAGAATCTTGACACTGACAGGATAATTTATGATATAATTTACTCTGATTTAATATAATGGGGGTGAAGAAACTACTAATTTTAGTAGTTATTATATATGGCAAGCAATAGACAATCAAAAATTAGAAATTTTTCAATTGTAGCACATATTGACCATGGTAAGTCAACATTAGCAGATAGATTATTAGAAAAGACAGGAACTCTTACTCAAAGGGAAATGGAAGAGCAAGTTCTTGACAATATGGAGCTTGAAAGGGAAAGAGGAATTACTATAAAATCTCAAGCTGCAAGACTTATCTATAAAAGAGAAGATGGAGAAGAATATATCTTAAATCTAATAGATACTCCAGGGCACGTAGACTTCACATATGAAGTTTCAAGAAGCTTAGCAGCTTGTGAAGGAGCTATCTTAGTTGTTGATGCAGCTCAAGGTATAGAAGCTCAAACATTAGCTAACTGCTATTTAGCATTAGATAATGATTTAGAAATAGCACCGGTAATAAATAAGATTGATTTACCATCAGCTAGACCTGATGAAGTTAAGCAAGAAATTGAAGATGTTATTGGAATTGAAGCAGAGGATGCTCCGATGATTTCTGCTAAGACAGGATTAAATGTAGAAGATGTTTTGGAAACAATTGTAGAAAAAATTCCAGCACCAAATGGTGATGAAGATGCTCCATTAAAGGCACTTATTTTTGATTCATACTATGATAGTTATAAAGGTGTTGTATGTTATGTAAGAATAATAGATGGTAAAGTTAAACCAGGAACAAAAGTAAAGCTTATGGCAACAAATAAGGTATATGATATAACTGAAGTAGGAGTATTTACACCTAAGTTAATGCCTATAAGTGAATTAAGTGCAGGAGATGTAGGATATATAACAGCATCTATAAAAAATGTAGCAGATGCCAGAGTTGGGGATACAGTAACAGAA
Organism: Clostridium sp. 29_15; assembly: GCF_001916075.1. NCBI lineage: Bacteria > Bacillati > Bacillota > Clostridia > Eubacteriales > Clostridiaceae > Clostridium > Clostridium sp. 29_15. The sequence continues at coordinate 80,910 of NZ_MNRT01000041.1, read as the reverse complement.
GCAAATCGTCCAACAGCAGAAGCTCTTCCGGGATATAAGAAAGCTGTACCAATGGTTTACTCTGGTATATATCCAGTAGATGGTGCTAAGTATGATGAATTAAAGGAAGCATTAGAAAAGTTACAAATTAATGATGCTGCTTTAGATTTTGAACCTGAAACATCTATAGCATTAGGATTTGGATTTAGATGTGGATTCTTAGGTCTTCTTCATATGGAAATAATTCAAGAAAGAATTGAAAGAGAATTCAATTTAGATATTATTACAACAGCTCCATCAGTTGTTTACAAGGTTACTAAGACTAATGGAGAAACAATTGAACTTACTAACCCTACTAATCTTCCTGAACCAACAGAGATAGATTATATGGAAGAGCCAATTGTTAAGGCATCAATTATTGCCCCAACAGAGTATGTAGGAGCTATAATGGATTTATGCCAAGAAAGAAGAGGAGTTTATATAGATATGGAATATCTTGAAACAACAAGAGTTTCTATTAACTATGAAATTCCTTTAAATGAAATAGTATATGATTTCTTCGATACATTAAAATCAAGAACAAGAGGATATGCTTCATTTGATTATGAATTTAAAGGATATACTACTACTGAACTTGTTAAGCTTGATATATTATTAAATGGAGATGTTGTTGATGCATTATCAATGATAGTTCCTAAAGAAAGAGCTTACCATAAAGGTAGAGGAATTGCTGAAAAGCTAAAAGAAATAATTCCAAGACAAATGTTTGAAGTTCCAATACAAGCAGCAATTGGATCTAAAGTTATAGCTAGAGAAACTGTTAAAGCTATGAGAAAAGACGTTCTTGCTAAATGTTATGGTGGAGATATTTCAAGAAAGAAGAAACTTTTAGAAAAGCAAAAAGAAGGAAAGAAGAGAATGAGACAAGTGGGATCTGTAGAAGTACCACAAGAAGCATTCATGGCAGTACTAAAAGTAGATTAGTAAAAAAGCTGGAGATTTTAAAATCTCTAGCTTTTTTTTTAATGATGAATGATGAGTGATGAATGATGAATTAAGGAATAAACTCACAGAGTTTAGAAAAAATTAATAGTGTTCTGTAATTCATCATTGATAATTCACAATTCATCATTGGAACAAGTATATTATATAGAAAATTATTTTTATAGGTAGAAAAGATTTATGCTGGAATTAAGTATTAGGGATGTAGGAATTAAAGGTAATAAACTAAGGAATAAGGGGTTAGTAACTGAAACACTTAGAAGAAAAGATGGACAGATAATACCTATCTTTCTTTCAAGTAATCTATTAGAACAATATATTGTTATTACTGATTATTGCAAAGACTTAGATGTTAAATTTGAAAATGAAATAATACATGTGCATATAAAAGAAGCTCAAAGACATTTTACTAAGAATAATGTTATTAATATGGACTTTATAGAAATATAATAATATAAAGATTTAATTATTGAGTTTTGCATTATTTTGAAAAATTTATTTGCGGCAATGAAGAGCCATATCAAGAAAAGTTCCTTGGTATGGCTTTTTATGCTTATAATATATGATTGTTGCATCTTTTTTATAAAAATAGTAAAATTAGGTTGAAATATAAAGGAGAGATAAATATATGTTTAGACCAATTTAAAAACTTCATTAAGGAAAAATACCTATATTTTTTATAGGTTTATTTGTGCTACTGAAAATGGAGGGATTAAAATTGAATAAGAAGAACATATATTTAATGTATTTAATAATTTTTTTACAAAGTTTAGTTTTTTATGGTTCTATAGCAACTTTATATAGGCAAAAAAGAGGGCTTTCTATGACGGAAATTTTTATTATTGAGTCGGCGTACTTTATAATAGTTATAATCTTAGAAGTGCCATGGGGGAAGCTTGCTGATAAAATAGGTTACAAGAAGATAGTGGTCATTGCTAATTTTATTTACTTTTTATCAAAGATAGTTTTTTATAATTCAGGTTCATTTTTAGGCTTTTTAATAGAACGAATATTTTTAGCGGCAGCTTTAGCGGGACTGTCTGGCTGTGACTCGGCATATTTATATAATTCTATATATGATAAATCGTTATGCGATAAGGTTTTTTCAAAATACAATTTTTATACAACTTTAGGATTTTTACTAGCTTCACTTAGTAGTGTTTTTATAATTGAAATTTCTATGGAAAGTACAGTGTTATTTACAATAGTGGCTTATGGAATTGCATTTATACTGTCACTGTTCTTAGATGAAGTTCCTAAGGATGAAAAAAATGCAAGTATAAAAATGAATTTTAAAGAAACGTTTAATAATAAGAATATTATCGTATTTATTATTTCAATTACCTTATTTTCGGAAATCGTACAAGGCATAACCGTATATTTAAATCAAAATAAATATATTAGTTGTGGTATAGACGTAAAAAAATTTGGTATTATATTAGCTCTTTCTCAAATAATATCTTTGATTACAGGGAAATCATATTACTTTAAAAGAATCTTAGGTGAAAGAAAATATATAAATATATTATATTTAATTATTTTAGTAGCAACGTTGATATTGTGGAGAACAACATCAGCAGTGGTAAGTGTTATTTCGGTAATGAGTATTTCACTAAGTGATGCATTGTTTGCACCAATAGTCATGGAGATAGAAAATAAGTCTGTAACCACCGGAGAGAGGGCAACGATTTTATCCATATATTCTGTAATAGGTAGTGTGGTTTCTGCAGCTATTAACCCGCTGATAGGATTAGTTGCTGATTATTCATTAGGAACTTCTTTTTTGCTTTGTAGTATGCTGTGTGTTATAGCTTTCATAGCAATGAATTGCTATTTAGTAAAGGAAGATAGCAAAATGAAGCTATGTAATGAAAAAAGGATATAAAAAAGCAGTATTGATTTAAAATAGTATAGTTTCATAAAGTAATATATAATAATAGCCATAGTGTAAGTGGCTATTATTTTTTTTACGCTTAGAAAATTATAAAATTTTTAGAATATGGGATACTAATAAATTAGCCACTTCTTATATACGTCGTTACTAATGCGTTAAAAAGAAAATTATAGTGCTATAAAAATTTGGAGGAATAAGAATGAAGGAAACAAGTTTATATATACATATACCATTTTGCAAGCAGAAGTGTTTTTATTGTGATTTTCCATCTTTTGCAGGAAAGGAGAGGTATAGGGAAGCTTATATAGAAGCTTTATGTAAAGAGATATTAAATAAGTGTCAGCAATATAAGATAAAAAGTATATTTATTGGAGGAGGAACTCCATCATATTTAGAAGTACATGAAATTAAAAAGCTTCTTGAAACAGTAAATAAGCTTCAGCTTGTAGATGATATGGAGTTTACCATGGAATGTAACCCAGGTACAGTTAATGAGGAAAAACTTATTGCCATGAAAGATGGTGGAATAAATAGAATAAGCTTTGGTTTACAGTCATGTAATAATGAACTCCTTAAAATAATAGGAAGAATACATACTTATGAAGAATTTGTAGATAATTATAAATTAGCTAGAAAACTGGGTTTTAATAATATAAACGTAGATCTTATGTATGGTCTGCCAAATTTAACAGTGGATTTATGGAAGGATACCCTTGCAAAGATTTGTAATTTAAAGCCAGAGCATATATCATCATATAGCCTTATCATAGAAGAAGGAACTGCTTTTTATACATTGCATATGAAGGATAAATTAAATTTACCATCTGAAGAAGAGGAAAGAGAAATGGATAAACTAACAAAAGATCTACTTGGTAGTGGTGGTTATAATCAGTATGAAATATCTAACTATAGCTTAGAAGGAAGAGAATGTGAACATAATAAAGTTTATTGGAAACTTAAAGAATATATAGGAGTGGGTTCGTCATCTAGTTCGTATATAGATGGCTTTAGGGTTGTTAATAATCCAGATGTAAAAAGTTATATTGAAAAAATACAAAAAAATGAAAGTGTTGAAATTGATAGATATAAAAATACCATTAAAGATGAAATTGAAGAATATATGTTTATGGGATTAAGACTTAATGAAGGTATAAGTAAAATGGAATTTAAGCAAAAGTTTAACACTGATATAGACAGTATATATGGAAATATAATAGAGAAGAATATTAAAAGAGGTCTTCTTGAGCTAAAAGATGATAAATTATCTTTGACGGTAAAAGGAATAAGCTTAGCAAATGAGGCTATGTCAGACTTTATATTAGAAAAATAGATTGAATAGAAAATAAGAGTAATTTAAAGAAAAAAAGAGAAAAAATCACACTATTTTAAATAGTAAATAATAGGTGGCATAATATGAGAAAATATGAAATTGACAAAAAAAGCGAATAAGAATATATTGATATTGTAGTCATTAGCACTCGGTGTTAGTGAGTGCTAACAATAGGGGTGATGAGATTGGCTATTGATGATAGAAAAATTAGAATACTCCAAGCCATTATAAACGACTATATTGTGACAGGTGAACCTGTTGGATCAAGAACAATAGCTAAAAAATACGACTTAGGTATAGGATCTGCCACTATTAGGAATGAAATGGCCGACTTAGAGGAGATGGGATATTTAGAGCAGCCTCATACATCTGCAGGCAGAATCCCTTCCAGTAAAGGCTATAGATTATATGTAGATCAATTGATGCAGAGGGAACAGCTTACAAGAGAAGAAGAGCTTAGAATTAAGGAATATATCATTAATTCAGCTATGTATGAAGTGGATAAGGTATTAAAAGAAGCATGTGTGCTATTATCAGAGTTAACTAATTTAACTTGTATAGTGGAAACTCCTTCTATGAAAAGAAGCAGGATAGTATCGATGCAGCTTATAGGTATTGATAAGTCCAATATAGTAGCTATAATAGTTACAGATAGTGGAGTTATAAAAAACCATAGAATAAGAGTATCACATATGCCTATGGAAAGTGAATTAGATAGAATCAATGAAGTTCTTAATATTAAGTTAAAAAACCTAACAATAGATGCAATAAATCTACAGGTGATTAATGAAATAAAGGAAGAACTTAAGGGATTTGATGATTTATTTAATGCAATACTTCCAGCTCTATATAAGAGTTTAAATGAAAGTACAAAATCAGATTTATTAGTTGAAGGAACTACCAATCTTTTCAATTATGCAGAATATAACGATATTGAAAAAGTCAAAGATATGCTTCAACTTATAAGTAATAAAGATTGTGTTATTGAATTATTAGAGCCAAGTGGTGATATTACCATAAAGATTGGTGATGAAAATTATATTCCAGAAGCAAAAGATTGTTCTGTAATAACAGCAGAATATTGTTTAGGTGGAAGACCAATTGGTAATATAGGTTTAATTGGACCACAGAGAATTAATTATTCAAAAGTAATTTCAATAATGGCTCAAGTAATAAAAGAACTAAATAAAAGTTTAAGAAATCAGAGTCTTGAGTAGTGTGAGAAGAGGTGTATTGAATGGAAGAAAATAAAGATTTAAATGAAGAAATCATTGATGAAGCAGAAGCTATAACAGAAAGTACTGAAGAGGTTAATGAGGCTGAAAACAATGAAGAAACTGATTTAGCTTTAGTTAAAAAGTTAAAAGAAGAAAATGATAAACTTTCAAAAGAAGTTGAAGCATTTAAAGATAGATTATTAAGGGTTACAGCCGAATATGAAAACTTTAGAAAGAGAACTGCCAAAGAAAAGGAAGGAATATATGCAGATGCATGTGCAGATGTATTAAAAGAAGTTATTCCAACAGTAGATAATCTTGAAAGAGCTTTAGCAGTTGATGGAAGCGTTGAAGATTTGAAAAAAGGAATTGAAATGACTATTAAAGGATTTCAAACTTCACTTGAAAAACTTGGAGTTGAAGAGATAAGTGTTGAAGAAGGATTTGATCCTAATATGCATCAAGCAGTAATGCATATTCAAGATGAAAATTTAGATAAAAACGTTGTTGCTGAAGTATTCCTGAAAGGATATAAGAAAGGTGACAAAGTAATAAGATATTCAATGGTAAAAGTAGCAAATTAGTTTAATTTTAATAGATAGAAATTTAGGAGGAAATAATTATGGGAAAAATTATAGGTATTGACTTAGGTACAACAAATTCATGTGTAGCAGTTATGGAAGGTGGAGAACCAGTCGTAATAGCAAACTCAGAAGGAGCAAGAACTACTCCATCAGTAGTTTCATTCCAAGCTAACGGAGAAAGATTAGTTGGTCAAGTAGCTAAAAGACAAGCGATTACTAATCCAGATCATACAATAATTTCAATAAAGAGAGAGATGGGTACAGACCATAAAACTCATATTGATGATAAAGAATATTCACCACAAGAAATATCAGCAATGATTCTTCAAAAGATAAAAGCTGATGCAGAAGCTTATTTAGGTGAGCCAGTAACTCAAGCAGTTATCACAGTACCAGCTTATTTCAATGATGCTGAAAGACAAGCAACTAAAGATGCTGGTAGAATAGCTGGATTAGAAGTATTAAGAATAATAAACGAACCAACAGCAGCTTCACTTGCTTATGGATTAGATAAAACAGATCACAGCGAAAAGATATTCGTATATGACTTAGGTGGTGGTACATTCGACGTATCTATACTAGAATTAGGTGATGGTGTATTCGAAGTATTATCAACAAATGGAGATACTAAGCTTGGTGGAGATGACTTTGATAACAAAGTTATGGATTATATAGCTGAAACATTCAAAGCAGAAAATGGTATTGATTTAAGAAATGATAAGATGGCTCTTCAAAGATTAAAAGAAGCAGCTGAAAAAGCTAAGATTGAATTATCATCTTCAATGCAAACAAATATTAACTTACCATTCATCACTGCTGATGCAACAGGTCCAAAGCACATAAATTTAGATTTAACTAGAGCTAAATTCAATGAATTAACTCATGATTTAGTTCAAAGAAGTATCGAACCAATGAAGAAAGCTTTAGCAGATGCAGGACTTTCAATTAGTCAAATAGACAAGGTTATATTAGTTGGTGGATCAACAAGAATACCAGCTGTTCAAGAAGCAGTTAAGAACTTTACAGGAAAAGAACCATCTAAGGGAGTTAATCCAGATGAATGTGTTGCTGTAGGTGCTGCAATACAAGCAGGTGTATTAACTGGAGAAGTTAAAGACGTATTATTATTAGACGTTACACCATTAACATTAGGAATTGAAACAATGGGTGGTATAGCTACACCATTAATTGAAAGAAATACAACTATTCCAGCTAAGAAGAGTCAAGTTTTCTCAACTGCAGCAGATGGTCAAACATCAGTGGAAATTCACGTAGTTCAAGGTGAAAGACAAATGGCAGCTGATAACAAGACTTTAGGAAGATTTACTCTATCAGGAATTGCTCCAGCTCCAAGAGGAATCCCACAAATAGAAGTAACATTTGATATAGATGCAAATGGTATAGTTAAAGTTTCAGCTTTAGATAAGGGAACAGGAAAAGAAGCAAACATCACAATTACAGCTTCAACTAACCTTTCAGATGAAGAAGTAGAAAAGGCAGTAAAAGAAGCAGAAAGATTTGCTGAAGAAGATAAGAAGAGAAAAGAGGGCATAGAAGTTAAGAATAATGCTGATCAAATAGTATATCAAACTGAAAAAACTTTAGAAGAATTAGGAGATAAAGTATCTGCTGATGATAAAGCTAAGGTTACAGCTAAATTAGATGCATTAAAGGCTATTAAAGATGGTGAAGATTTAGAATCAATTAAGAAAGCAATGGATGAATTAAATCAAGAATTCTATGCTATATCTTCTAAGATGTATGCACAAGCTGGAGGACAACAAGGTGCTGAAGGATTTGATCCAAACAATATGGGTGGAGCAAATGCAGATGCTGGTACAGCTCACGATGACAATGTAGTAGATGCTGATTTTGAAGTTAAAGATGACAAATAATTAAATTAATTTAGAGGGAAGACAAAAGTCGTCTTCCCTTTTTAAAAGTACAGTATTTAATAATTATTATTATAATGTTATTATATAAAGGTAAATTTGTAATAAGGTGGTGACATTTGTAGATGGCAAGTAAAGACTATTATGAAGTGCTTGGCCTTCAAAAAGGGGCAAGTGAAGATGAAATAAAAAGAGCCTTTAGAAAGCTAGCTATTAAATACCATCCTGATAAAAATCAAGGAAATACAGAAGCAGAAGCTAAGTTTAAAGAGATAAATGAAGCTTATCAAGTACTTTCTGATCCTGAAAAGAAAGCAAGATATGATCAATTTGGATCAGCTGACTTTGATGGAAGTGGATTTGGAGCAGGTGGATTTGGTGGTTTTGACTTCAATGATATGGGTGGTTTTGGAGATATTTTTGAAAGTTTCTTTGGTGGTGGCGGAAGTTCATCAAGAAGAAGAAATGGACCGGTTAAAGGTGCTGATTTAGAATACACTATTAATTTATCCTTTGAAGAAGCTATATTTGGGGTTGAAAAAGAAATCACAATTAATAGAAGTGAAAACTGTGGAGAGTGTCATGGATCAGGAGCTAAACCTGGAACATCTCCAAAAACATGTCCAACATGTAATGGTTCAGGGCAAGTAAGGGTTCAAAGACAAACTCCATTAGGAAACTTCGTAACTACATCTACATGTGATAGATGTGGAGGTAGAGGAACTGTAGTTGAAGAACCATGTCATTCATGTGCAGGAAAAGGTAAAGTAAGAAAGAGTAGAAAGATAAATGTTAAGATACCAGCAGGTGTTGATACAGGAAATGTACTACCACTTAGAGGACAAGGTGAGCACGGTGCTAACGGAGGGCCTCCAGGAGATATATATGTAAGAATCAATGTTGCTAGATCAAGTAAATTTGATAGACGTGGACATGATATTTATATAGATACTCATATATCTATGTCTAGAGCTGCATTAGGATGTGAAATAACAGTACCTACAGTAGATGGTGATGTTAAATATACTGTTCCAGCAGGAACACAATCAGGTACACTTTTCAGATTAAAAGGAAAAGGAGTTCCAAGAGTAAATGGTTCAGGAAGAGGAGATCAGTACGTAAAAGTTGTAGTTGAAATTCCTAAGAATTTAAATGAAAAGCAAGTGGAAGCATTAAAAGCATTTATGGAAGCTTGCGGAGAAGAACCAGACAATGTTGAAGTTCAACACAAAAAAGGATTTAAAAACATCTTTAAAAAATAGATATATTTTAATTAAAAACAGCCTGTTGTATTTAAAGCGACAGGCTGTTTATTTCGTTAATACATTTAAAACCTCCATGGCATGTTCTTTTCTTTCGGAGTTAACAATGATTGTAAGGATATTATCCTTGGAAGGAAAGTCAATCTCTTTAAGTAAATTTAAAGAATCTATTTTAATACCATATATACCTTCAGTATCATTTGAGTCAGAAGCTTTAACAAGCAGTTCTTCTGGAATATTTAAGTTTTCAAAACCATCTATAGTGGAGATATCTTCAAACATATCTTGTGATACTTGTGCATTGAAGTATTCTTCATTAACAATGGCAAGATCAATTTCTTTAGCAGCTATTTTTATAGCGATTTCTTCAGTAGGGGTTAATCTATATCCAGTATTTGAGTCACTCCAGATAGGATTAATAAGTATTGTTGACTTTTCAGGATTTTCAATAAGTAGATCATTAAGTGTATCCCTAAGGGAGTATAACTGATTTTCATCTATATAAGAATTATAATAAGTTATGGTACAGTAAGTAGATTTTTTAGTCATCATTGTATGAATGAAAGAAGCTAGTCCTACTATAGAAAGTAATGTAATAATTATATGAATTTTATAATATTCCCATATATAGCTATATTTTTCTTTGGGAGATAAAGCTTTGAATTTTTCTTTAATTGATATTTCAGAATCAAATTGTGTTTCTTTTTCCATATTATCCTCCTAATTTATGTATATGTTTACTTAAGTTAAGTTTATAGAAAAAAATTACAAAAATCAATGGAATTTATAAAATTTTTACTTCTTTAATATAATAAAAAATAAAAAAAATATTGTAGAAATATGAAAACAATATATAATATATTTTGAATATTTATTTAAATAAGAAGGCATAGTAAAGATAGAAAAGATTAGTATGAGGTGAAGCAATGGAAGAAATAAAAAAAGAGATATTATGTGAAATAGAGCCTTTTAAAGAAAATGGGTATGAATTTCTAAATAAGAATATGTCAAAAATGGATTTTAGATCAATATCATGCGGATTTGGAGTATATGCTCAAAGAAATCAAAAAGATTTTGTTATTAGACTTAGGACCTCTTCTGGAGTTATAGCCTTAGATCAATTAAAGAAAATATATGAATGGGCTAATAAATATGAAGTAGAATATTTACATTTTACAACACGCCAATCTATTCAATATCATGGATTGACTATAGATGATACATGTAGCTTAATGGAAGAGGCATTAAATTATAATATTTTTACAAGAGGTGCTGGAGGAAATTATCCAAGAAATGTAGCACTATCTCCTTTATCTGGAGTAGATAAAAATGAAGCATTTGATGTAACTCAATATGCTATAGCTTGTGATAATTATTTTATGAAGAGAATAACTTCATATAAATTACCAAGAAAAATAAAAGTAGCATTTTCTAACTCAGAAGAGGATACAGCATGTTGTACAGTTCAAGATTTAGGATTTATGGCTGTAAATAATGAAGGGAAAAAATGCTTTAGAGTATATGTAGGGGGAGGCCTAGGAAGAAATCCTAAAAAAGCGTTAGTTTATCCAGAATTAATAGATGCAAATGAAGTTTTATATTACGTTCAAGGAATGGTAGATTTCTTTATTTCAGAAGGTAATTATGAAAATAAGAGTAAAGCAAGAATTAGATATATAGTTGAAAAATTAGGTGAAGAAGGTTTTATAGAATGTTATAAGAAACATGTGGAAGCAGCTAAAGCTAAAGGTGGATTAAGTTTAGAGTGTGAAGAAATTAAAAATACAAAAAAAGGTATAAAAGTTGATATTATTGATAATAGATTAATTGAGCAAAAGCAAGAAGGGTTATATAGTGTATATTTACATCCAGTTGGAGGGCAAATAGCATTAGAAAATTTAAAAGAGATAATAATGATACTGGAAACATGTGAATCACCAGAGATAAGATTATCTAAAACAGAAGGAATATATTTTAGAAACCTTAATGGAGTTGAAGCTAAAGATCTTTTAGAAATTACTAAAGATATGGGTGGAGAAAGTGATTTCGAACAAAGTATTTCATGTATAGGTGTACCAACTTGCCAAATAGGAATTTGTGATAGTCAAGACACTTTAAGAGAAATGATTACTTATGTAAAAGAAAATAAAGGAGATACTAAGTATCTTCCAAAAGTATATATATCAGGATGTGGAAATTCTTGTGGTGCTCAAGAAATTGGAGCAATAGGTTTTGCTGGAAAGAAAAAAAGAGTAGATAATGAATTATTAGAATGTTTTGAGTTATTTGTTGATGGAAGTCATAAAGCAAATGAAGTTAGATTAGCTGAAAAATATGGAGAAATTTTAAAACGAGATATACCTAAATTTATGCTAGAACTATCTAATATTTTAAAAGAAAGTAATAAGAGTTTCAGAGAATATATAAGCGTTAAAAATGATGATTTTAAAGAACTAGTAGAAAAATATAATAGTTAGAATATATAGTATAAAGAAAGTTAGATTAATATTTCTATGTTTATAGAAGTATTTTATAAAGTCTAACTTTCTTTTGTTGTTGAAATAAGTCTATAAATCTGTATAATTAATTTATAGCAAGGAATAGTTAGAAGGAATTTATTGATTATAGATGGAAGTTGGAGTGAAAAAATATGAGAATGCGTAAAAAGCCTTGGGCTAGACCAGAATTAGAGGCATGTAAGTTCTTTATACAAAATCCAAGTGAGTATAAAGGAAGATGGAAAGAGTTTTTCGGCAATGATAAGCCTATATACATGGAATTAGGATGTGGAAAAGGAACATTCATGGCTGTTCATAGTTCAGAAAATCCTGATAAGAACTATATTACTATAGATATAAAAGATGAAGTTTTAGTGTTAGCTAAGAGAAATATTGAAGCAGCTTATGAGAAAAAGGGGCAAGAAATAGATAATGTTGCATTAATGTCACAAGAAATTGCTATAATTGATAACATGTTAGGTGACGGTGATGAAATAAGTAGAATATACATTAACTTCTGTAATCCATGGCCAAAAGATAGACATAAAAAAAGAAGACTTACTCATCCTAGACAAATTGAAAAATATAAAAAATTTTTAAAGGATGGTTCAGAAATCTGGTTTAAGACAGATGATGATGAGCTGTTTGATGAATCTTTAGAATACTTTAAAGAATGTAATTTGGAAACAAAATTTATCACAAGGGATTTACATAACAGTGGATTTGAAGGAAATGTAGTTACAGAGCATGAAAGAATGTTTACAGAGCAAGGGATAAAGACTAAATTCATAATTCTACAATATAATAAATAAAGAATAAAAAGGTTTAATTATAAATAAAATTGTAATTAAGCCTTTATTATTTTTTAGTAAAAATTAAAAACTATCTCTAAAATAATTATAGATTTACACTTAAAGGTTAATAATATTAATAAGTAAAAAGTAAATACCAAAAACAATAAGGAATTAAAGAATATTATTTGAAGGATTAATTAGCTGATTTCAAAAATAATATCTTAATGGTGGTTATTATGAATTTATTTGTTTTAATGGTAGTATTATCACCTTTTACAGCAGTTATACCTGGAATATATGGGATATATATCTTATATAAGAAAAAAGCAGAGGTGCTTAAAAACTATCTAACTGTAAGTTTGATGTTACTTTTTTTATGCTTTTTCCTTAGTGGGGTGGTGAATGCAAGCATTTTATCTGTATGTGGCTCTTTTTTACTATTAATCTATATAGGGATAGCCATATTAAGTCAGAAATATTTTGTAACTCAAAAGAGGGTGAATGATGTTTTAAGGTTATTATTAAAGCTATCATCCTTAACAGCTTTAATTGGTATTGTAGAAAAGATAGTATTTATTTTTAATGGGAAAGAAAATCATAGAATATTTAGTACATATGGAAATCCTAATATGACAGGTGCATGGTTTGGCAGTATGATACTAATAGCCATGTTTTTAAAAGATGGTCATAGTGATAAAACTGAAAATAAAAAGTTAAATCTTTTATTGGTACTTATGACTGTAGCGTTACTACTAACTGAATCAACAGGAGCTTTTATTGCTCTATTATCATCTATGGGAGCTTATTTTTTGGTGGATAAAAATAGAGAAACTAAGAAGAGTATAATAATGATTATGACCATTATATTTGTTATAGTATCATTTGTGTTTTTTCAAAGAAGAATTAATTCAATAACTGTAATAGATGAATTGAGAACATCTTTTAGTTCTCGTTATGATATTTGGTTTGGTTCAGCTGAAATGTTTTTAATAAAGCCGTTGTTAGGATGGGGAGCACTAGGAACATTAGAGCATGGAATTGACTTCATGTATAATAATGGCAATGTAATTCATTCACATAATATTTGGTTAACTTTTTTAGTTTCTGGTGGAATTTTAGCATTTAGTATATATATTTTTGTTAAAATTAAAATTTTTAAAGATTTGATGATAATATATATAAGATATGATCATTATGTATGTTTATTAACTGCTTTGAATATGATGGTTATAATTCAAGGACTAGTAGATTGTAGTGTTTATGCGCCTCAGTTAGGTATGTTGTTTATTGCTGCTAATTCAATACTGTTTAATATAGCAAATGGAAGGATAAAGGAAAATGATAAGATAGAGGAAGGAGAAATTGAAGATTGCAATAAGGATATGGTGGCAAACTAAAATAATTGATAAGTTAGTAATTGAAAATGAAAAATTAAGGAAGGGACTCTGATGAGTTCCTTTTATATTAGATTTTAAAATATAGATAATTATCCATTATCAAATTTCAATTAAATAGGGTGGACTTTATTTGTCATACCGTGTAAAATAAAGTATTAGTCATTATGTTAAAAAGAAGAAAGGATGATATAGATGAATGGCACTTGGGTAGAAGTTAGAGTTATAACAATAAGTGAAGCTTTAGAACCAATAGCAGGAATATTTTATGGATTAGATTGTAAGGGAGTTGCAATAGAAGACCCTAATGATATATTAGGAAGAGAGCAAGGACCTTTAACTTGGGATTTTGCTGATATTAATGTTTTAGAACATAGAGGAGAAGCAGCTGTAGTAAAAGGTTATTTCTCAGAAGAAGATAATGTTGAAGAGATAGTTACATATATAGAAGAAAAGGTTAATGAAATAAAAGAACTGGGAATAAACGTTGGTGAAGGAAAGGTTGAAAGTGAAGTTAAATATGAAAAAGATTGGGCTGACACTTGGAAACAATATTATAAACCAGTTTTAGTTGGAGAAAGAATAGTGGTTAAACCGATATGGGAAGAGTATGAGCCAAAGGGCAATGAATTAGTGGTTGAATTAGATCCAGGCATGGCATTTGGTACAGGAACTCACGAAACTACAAGAATGTGCATACAGGCATTAGAAAGATATGTAAATGAAGATGCTACAGTGTTTGATGTAGGATGTGGTTCAGGAATATTAACAATTGCAGCGGCTAAATTAGGAGCAAAATTATCAGTTGGGGTAGATTTAGATCCAGTAGCTGTTGAATCATCAAAGGAAAATGTAACATACAATAAATTAAACAACATAGAAATCTTAGAAGGAAACTTAGTGGAAGTAATAGATGGTAAAGCTGATGTTGTTGTTGCTAATATATTAGCAGAAATAATATGTATATTAACAGATGATGTTAAGAGAGTATTAAAGGATAATGGTATATTTATTACATCAGGAATAATTCACGATAGAGTGGAAATGGTATGTGAAAAACTAGAAGCTACTGGGTTTGAAGTTATAGAAAAGAACAGAGATGGAGAATGGAATTGTATAGTAGCTAAATTAAAATAGTTTATAGGAGCTAAGGAAAATGCATAAATTTTTTACACCTAAAGAATTAATAAGTGAAAATATAGCCAAAATAATAGGTGAAGATGTTAAGCATATTATTAAGGTTTTAAGGATAGAAGCAGGAGAAAAGGTTGTTTTGAACGATTGTCAAGGTACAGAATACCTTGCAGTGATAAGCTCTACTAGCAAACAAGAAGTTGAATTTGAAATACTTGAGAAGCTAGATGTAAACAATGAAAGTCCTGTTAAAATACACCTATATCAAGGGCTTCCAAAGGCTCAAAAGATGGATTTAATAGTACAAAAGGGAACAGAGCTAGGAATTAGTGATTTCATACCTGTAATAACTTTAAGAGTTGATGTAAAACTGAAAGGTGAATTTAAAAAACTAGATAGGCTTAATAGAATAGCATTAGAGGCAGCAAAGCAAAGTAAAAGAAGTATAGTGCCTAAGGTATTAGAACCTATAAGTTTTGATGAGGCATTAGAAAGTATGAAGGAGTTAGATTTAATAATTGTTCCTTATGAAAATGCAGAAGGGTTTGGCATAAAATCGTTGATTAATAAATTAAGAGAAGAAAATGCTACATTAAATGAAATTAGTGAAGTAGGAATATTTATTGGACCTGAAGGTGGAATTGAGGAAGATGAGATATTAAAATTGAAAGAAATAGGAGCTCATATAGTTACTTTAGGAAACAGAATTTTAAGAACGGAAACTGCTGGTTTTACGGCAGCTTCATTAATTCAATATGAGCTTGGAGATTTAGGAGGAATTATTTAATGAAAGTTGCATTTGCTACTTTAGGGTGCAGAGTTAATTTTTATGAGTCAGAAGCAATGGCTGAAAAATTTATTAGAGAGGGGTATGAAGTTGTAGACTTTGATACTTTTGCTGATGTATATGTAATAAACACTTGTACTGTTACAAATATGGGAGATAAAAAATCAAGACAAATTATAAGTAGAGCTAGAAGAAGCAATCCAGAGGCTATAATAGCTGCTGTAGGATGTTATTCACAAATGTCTCCTAAAGAAGTGTCAGCAATAGAAGGTGTTGATGTAGTCCTTGGAACACGTAATAAAGGAGATGTAGTTTATTATGTAAATAAGGCTAGAGAAGAAGGTGAGCCTCAAGTTCATGTAGAAGGCGTACTTAAAAATAAGAAGTTTGAAGATTTAAAGATAGAAGAATATCAAGATAAAACAAGAGCTTTCTTAAAAATACAAGATGGATGTAATAGATTCTGTACTTTCTGTACAATACCATATGCAAGAGGGTCTGTATGTTCAAAAGACCCAAATAAAGTTATAGAAGAAGTAAAAGAATTAGCAACTAATGGATTTAAAGAAGTTATTTTATCAGGTATACACACAGCATCATATGGTCTTGATTTAGAAGGTACAGTAAATCTTCTTACTATAATTGAAGACATTGAAGCTATTGATGGTATAGAAAGAATAAGAATAGGTTCATTAGAACCAGGATTCTTTAGTGAAGAAAATATTGAAAAAATCAAAGGTTTTAAGAAGTTATGCCCTCACTTCCACTTATCTCTTCAAAGTGGATGTAATACAGTGTTAAAGAGAATGAATAGAAGATACTCAGCTGAGGAATATAAAATGGCTGTAGAAAACATAAGAAAAGCGATACCATATGTATCGATTTCTACAGATGTAATTGTTGGATTCCCAGGAGAAACTGAAGAAGAATTTAATGAAACATATAAATTTTTACAAGATATTAAGTTGACAAAAACACATGTATTTAAATATAGTCCAAGAAAAGGTACAAAGGCAGCAGATATGCCTAATCAAATTGATGGAAGGACTAAAGATGAAAGAAGTAAGCTTTTAATTGAACTTAGTAACAAAAATGAACATGACTTTATTGAAAAGTTTGTAGGAAAAGAAATGGATATTTTAGTTGAAAAAGAATTAAAAGATAGACCTAATATATTTGAAGGGTATACGAAAAATTATATAAAAGTTGAGATTGATTGTATGGCAGCAGATATAACTGGTAAAATAGTAGATATAAAGATTGAAAAAGCAGAGGGAGAATATGCTATTGGAGATCTCTTATAGTTAAACACTGAATAACGCTACGATTATTAATTAGTGAAGTATTAATTTTAACTATGGAAGTGTTTAACTATCCAAAGGCTACTTAACTAATTACTATAACGTTTAATTATAAAGAAGGGTGGTGAAGTTTATGAGTGATTGTATTTTTTGTAAGATTATAAAAAGTGAAATACCTTCAAAAAAAATATATGAAGATGAAAAAGTATTAGCTTTTTATGATATTAGTCCAGAAGCGCCAGTTCATTTTTTAGTTATACCAAAAGAGCATATAGTAAGTGCTAATGATATAACAGAAAAAAATGCAGAAGTTGTTTCACATATATTTGTTGTTATTAATAAAATAGCAAGAGAGTTAAAAATTAATGAAACGGGCTATAGAATAGTAAATAACTGTGGAGAACAGGGTGGTCAGACTGTAGGACATATGCATTTCCATGTGTTAGGTGCAAGGGATATGAAGTGGCCACCAGGCTAATAAGAAAAATAAATTTTATTGACATTTTAAGTTAAACTATAGTATAATATAGTATGTGTTATTAAGCCTGTAGCTTTAGTTTGTCGGACTAAATTGAGCTAGCGGAGGGAGGGATAATAGATGTCAGAAATCAAAGTTGGAGAAAACGAAACACTTGAAAGCGCATTAAGAAGATTTAAGAGAAAATGTGCAAGAGCTGGAGTTCTTTCAGAAGTTAGAAAGAGAGAACACTATGAAAAACCAAGCGTTAAGAGAAAGAAGAAATCAGAAGCTGCGAGAAAGAGAAAGTTCAAGTAGGATTTATAAAACTATTTTTTGGTCTATATATTATGCTTAAGACAATGAGATTATTCATTAGAAAGAGAGAAGTAAGCAATGATTAAATATTTGCTAGACTTCAAAAAAGGAATGATAAAATATATTTATGTATATTTTATGAAGTGCCTTCCTCAGCATTTTAAAGAAGATAAATTTTACGGTCGTAAGAAGCTTAGCTACTTAAATTGGCAAAATAGCATAAAGCATAGATAAGCTTTTGTCATAAGTGAATTAGAGACTTATAGTTCATATAGATTATGTTTTAAATTAAATAGTTAGATAATAATGTTAAATATTTAAGGACTCAATTATATTGAGTCCTTTTTTTATGCAAAAATATGAATAATTTTTGCTAGATACTTTTTTATATAAATTGTGATTTTATTAGTTACATAAACATAAAGTACATTGAAGGAATATTATTTAGGAGAGGTCTCATGGAAGATAAGCTAAAAAAGAGAAAAAAGGTTTTAGTAGATAAATTGGAAATGCCTAAGGAAATTGTTTTAGATGTACCTAGGATTACTGTAATTGGGCGTAACGAAATAACTATTGAAAATCATAAGGGAATACTTATTTTTGAAAAGAATGAAATAAAAATAAAAACAAGTCTTGAGCCGTTAACGATAAAAGGAAATTCTTTTGAAATATTATATATAGCTACTTCTACTTTGATTATAAGTGGATATTTTGATTATATAGGGTATGGGGAGTGATGTTTAATATATGGAAGGGATAAAAAAAGGGAAAATAAAAGTTGAAATACTAGTAAAAGATATAGAGAAGATACTTAATATACTATGGCTTCAAAATATAGCAGTAAGTAAAGTTATAAAAGTAAATATAACTACCTTAAGGTTGGAAGTAGATTATATAAATTATGGTAGATTATGTGAGGTAGTACGTTCTGTTGGTGGTAAGGTAAGAGTATTAGAAGGAAAAGGGCTTATATTTTTACTAGGAAAGATGAAGAAGAGATATTCAATAGTAATAGCTGTTGTAGTGTTTTTTGCAATTATATATTTTTTATCAACGTATATATGGTCTATAGATATAACTGTAGGGAAGAATGTTACACCCTTTGAAATAAGAGAACAACTTAAGGAAATAGGAGTATCTCCAGGGGTAAGGAAAAGCTCTTTAGATGAAAAAGAAATAGAAAGGAAATTAGAAAGCTTAAATTCAGAAATTTTGTGGTTAAGGGTAAGGGTTGAAGGGTCAACATTAAAGGTTGTAATTACTGAAAAAGTAAATCCGCCAGTGAAAGATGAAGATAAATATGGTAACCTTGTGGCTGATATGGATGGTCAGATAAAGAGGATTTATACTTATTCAGGAAGAGCTGTTGTAAAAAATGATGATATAGTAAAAAAAGGTGCAGTAGTTATTGAAGGGATAGATGGTAATGAAGGTGGAGAATATGTAGTAAGACCAAGTGGTATGGTTATTGCTAATACATTTTATGAAAAGGAAATGAATATTAAAATATCAGGAGTTGAATATAAGAGAAGTGGAAACAAAGATTTAGATATTTATATAGAGCTTTTTGGTAAGAAAATATATCTTAAAAAATCTACAAAAGATTTTGAAAAGTATGATAAAATAGAAAAGAGTGGCAAAATATTTAATGAAGTGATATATTATGAAAGAGTAGCATCCACCATTGAAATTACTGAAAGTGAAGGCGTTAAATCGGTTTTAGATACTTTAGAAAAATCATTGTCTAAGGATTTAAAAAGGGATAGTAAAATTATAGATAAAATAGTCACAAAAGAAAGAATTGATGATGAATACTTAAACATAAAAGTCGTTTTTGTTGTAGAACAAAATATTGTAAGTGATGAGGTTGTAGAGTATTGAGGTTACTAAAGGATGAGAAGGTGATTTAAATGATGAAAAAACAAAATAATAGTAAAAGAAATTGGAAGAAGTTCTATATATTTTCTGCACTTATCTTTATTACTTATTTCATTTTATTAACTGCTGTAACTCCTAAAAAGTACAATTTAGTTAAGGGAGATATAGCAAGTGAAGATATTAAGGCTACAAGAGATATTGTAGATGAAGAGGCTACTGAAGTGAAAGAAAATGAAGCACGGGAATTAGTTCCTAAACAGTTTTCTTTAAAGACTGATGTAAAAATAGAAGCTTTTCAAAATATAACAAATTTTTTTAATAAATTAATTAATTTAAAAAGTAGTGAAGAGGATGAAACATTAAAAATAACGGCATTAAAGAAATTTGGAAGTTTTACACTTAGTGATACAGAATACAAAGCATTGCTAGGTTTGACAGTTGAAAAAGATACAGAGATTCAAAGAATAATGCTAAATATACTGGATACGGTATATGCAGATAGCATATCTGAAGACAATGATAAAGAATTAGAATCTGCTAAAGAAGTAGCAGAAGAAAAAATATTAGATACTGAGATCGATGCAAATATTAAATCTATTATGATTAAAATGATTAATAGCCAGATAAAGCCTAATTATGTAGAAGATACTGAAAAAAGAGAAGAATTAATTAAGGAAGCTCTTAAATCTGTAGAAAAGGTGATGATTAAAAAGAATCAGACAGTAGTTAAGGAAGGTGAGCCTATTACAGAAAGGCAAATAAAAATACTTACTGAATTAGGTCTAGTTGGAGATTATATGGGAAGAGGCTCACTGGTTACTTATATAATATTAGGAGTTTTAGTGATGACTGTTTTTGTGTTGGAGTATTTCATAATAAAGAAAGAAATAGCACAAAATTATAAGATGGCTATTTTAATTTTATTGCTTAATATAATAACACTTATATTATCTTTTGGTTTAAAGAGTTTATCGATTTTTATAATTCCTATTGCTTGTGTACCAATGATTATGGCAGTGCTGATAGATTATAGAATCTCTCTTTTAATAAATATAATAAATCTAATTTTGGTAAGTATCATAGTTGAATTCAATCCACAATTTATTCTTATGGCTTTATTAAGTATAATTGTTGCTGTAAGTACATTGAAAAGAGCTAATCAAAGAAATGACATATTATACTCAACGGTATATGTAGGAATAGTAGCAGCTATAGTAGTTTTTGCTACAGGAATGCTTTTATCAAGTGATATAACTGTAATATTAAAAAATGCAAGTTGTGTAGCTGTTAGTTCTGTTATTTCAGGAATTCTTGCTATAGGTATGCTACCATTTTTAGAATCAAGTTTCAATATAAATACTAATATGAGTTTGTTAGAACTGGCAAACCCTAATAGTCCGTTATTAAAGAGACTTTTGATGGAAGCACCAGGAACATATCACCATAGTATCATGGTAGCTAATCTGGCGGAAGTGGCAGCAGAAGAAATAAATGCTAATTCAGTAATTGTAAGAGTTGGAGCATATTATCATGATGTTGGAAAGATAGTAAGACCTCTTTTCTTTGGAGAAAATCAAATTGGTCAGGATAATCCTCATAATAGAATAAATCCTAATTTAAGTGCATCACTTATTATTTCTCACGTAAAAGATGGTGGGGAGTTAGCAGATGAATATAAACTACCTAAAGTTATAAAAGATATAATATTAGAGCATCATGGAACAACTATGGTGAAATATTTCTATTTTACAGCAAAGAAAAATGCAGATAATCCAGATGATGTTAAGGAAGAGGATTTTAGATATGAAGGACCAATTCCAAGTTCAAGGGAAGCTGGGATAGTAATGTTGGCAGATAGTGTTGAAGCAGCAGTACGTTCAATCAAAGAGCCTACTATTGAAAAAATAGAAGATATGGTTAATAATATCATTAATGATAAGTTGAATTCTCATCAATTAGATGACTGTGAACTAACTTTAAAAGATATTGCTACTATAAAGAAATGTTTTTTAAAAGTTTTAAACGGACTTTATCATAAAAGGATAGAGTATCCGAAGGAGGAAAAGTAGATGAGAAGGTGAAAGCCTTCTTATTTATTTATGATTTGTAAAATTAATCATTTTAGAAGTATACATAAAAGGAGTTTAAAAATGATTTATACTGATAATAGACAAGAAAAATTAAATGTTGATGAAGAATTTATTAATTCTTTAGAGAAAGTATGTGATTTTGTATTAAAAAAAGAGGAAGTAAATTGTAGGTATCAAATTTCATTACTATTTGTAGATAATGATGGGATTAGAGAAATAAATAGAGAAACAAGAAATATTGATAGAGCAACCGATGTGTTATCATTCCCTATGCTTGATTATCCAAACAAAAAGTTTTTTAAAGATGTTTATATGGATTACAAATTTGATGAAACTTTTTTAGATGGCGACGAATTAGTTTTAGGTGATATAGTTTTATCATTAGAAAGAGCGTTAGAACAAAGTCAGGAATATAATCATTCATATAAAAGGGAAGTATCATATTTAGTTGTACATTCAATATTACATCTTCTAGGATATGATCATATGGAGGAAGATGACAAATTAATTATGAGAAAAAGAGAAGAAGAGTTACTAGGAGAATTAAATATTTCAAGGTAGGTAATTTTTAGGGAGTTGAAGGATTAATGGGAATGAAGAAAATGCTGGAGAGTTTTAATCATGCAATAAATGGGATTGTTGATACTGCTAGAACACAGAGAAATATGAAAATTCATTTGGTGGCAGCAGTATTGGTACTAGGTGCATGTTTTTTCTTAGATATATCTAAGGGTGAGTTTTTAGCTTTAGCAATAACCATAACTATGGTTATTGTTGCTGAAATGATTAATACAGCTATTGAAGCAGTGGTTGATTTAAATACAAATTTCTATCATCCATTGTCAAAAGTAGCTAAGAATACAGCAGCAGGTGCAGTTCTAATTACTGCAATAAATGCAGTTTTAGTAGGTTACATAGTTTTTTGGGATAAGTTATCACAATTTTCTTATGAGATTGTCCATAAAGTAAAAAAATCTGAGCCATATATGATATTTATAGCTCTTGTGATTGTAATAATAACAACGGTGATAGTTAAAGCAATTTTTGGTGAAGGAACGCCACTTAAGGGAGGAATGCCAAGTGGGCATAGTGCATTAGCATTTTCACTATCTACAGCAATATCCCTTATAACAGAGAAACCTATATGCATAATTCTAGCTTATCTTATGGCTTTTATTACTGCCCAAAGTAGGGTAGATTCAGAAGTTCACTCTGTCTTTGAAGTAATAGTAGGTGGACTTTTAGGTATTTTACTGACATTATTAGTATTTACAATATTTAAGCTGTAATAAATTGAGGAAATAGTATATAATAAAGTTCAATAAAAGATGTATTAGCGTAAAAAATCTCAAGAGGAGACTTAAGTAAACAGGAGGAAATGATGTTTAAATCAGGATTTGTAACAATTGTAGGAAGACCAAATGTTGGGAAATCAACGTTAACAAATAAAATAATGGGTGAAAAATTATCTATAGTATCTAATAAACCACAAACTACTAGAAATAATATACAAACAATACTTACTGGGGAAGATTATCAAATAGTATTTGTTGATACTCCAGGTATACATAAACCTAAACATAAATTAGGTGAGTATATGGTTAATTCAGCAAAGGATTCCATTAAAGAAGTGGACTTAGTTTTATTCCTTATTAATCCATGTGATGAAATTGGTAAAGGTGATAAATTTATCATTGAAGCATTAAAATCACAAAATGCTCCAGTATTTTTAGTTGTGAATAAGGTTGATGAAAATACTCATGAAAGAGTAGCAAAAACACTTGATATGTATTCAAAAGAATATGATTTTAAAGAAATAATACCGATATCAGCTTTAAGAGGAAAAAATGTTGATACTTTAGTGGAGCTTATGGTTCAGAATCTTCCAGAAGGTCCACAATTCTATCCAGAAGATATGATAACAGATGTACAAGAAAGATTTATAGTTTCAGAAATAGTAAGAGAAAAAGCATTAAGAAATTTAAGAGACGAAGTACCACATGGTATAGCTGTAGATATAATACAAATGAAGCAAAATGAAAAAGGAACATATCATATAGAAGTAGACTTAATATGTGAAAAAACATCACATAAAGGAATAATAATAGGTAAAAATGGAGCAGTACTAAAGAAAATTGGTGAAACTGCAAGATATGAAATAGAAAAACTTTTAAATGCAAAGGTAAACTTAAAAATATGGGTTAAGGTTAGAAAAGAGTGGAGAGATAATAATTTACTACTTAAGGAATTAGGATATAAGAAATTAAAATAATAGGGGATGGACAGTTTTGGCACTGGTAAAAACTAAGGGAGTCATTATAAAAGTACAAGATTACAAGGAAAATGATAAACTGCTATGGATGTATACAGAGGAGTTAGGTAAGGTAACTTGTATAGCTAAAGGTGCAAAGAGAAGTAAAAGCCAGCTTTTATCAGTTACACTACCTCTATGTTTTGGTGAATATCTGTTATTTAAAGGCAAGAATTTATATAATCTTCAGGAAGGAAAAATAATAAATTCATTCCAAGGGTTATTGAATAATCTGGAAAAGTTAACATATTCATCTTATTTATGTGAACTAATTGATATATGTGTAGAAAGTGATGAAACAAATGCTACACTATTTAAAGAATTTATGGTCTGTCTTTATTTATTAAATACAGATGTACTAGATTATGAGCTACTGGTAAGAGCATTTGAACTAAGGCTCTTAGAAGCAACAGGATATAACTTAGAGTTAGATAAATGTTGTATTTGTAAAAATAAGATAGCAGTAGCTGATTATATATCATTATCACATTATGGTGGAGTTTGTGATGAATGCAATAAAGAATATGGTTTTTTTATCAGCAAACCTGCATATAATGCATTGAGATTTTTAAAGAATACACCAATGGATAAAGTATATAGGCTAAACGTAAATAATGAAATAAAAAAGCAGATGGAAAGAGTGGTTACTAATATAATTGCTAATAATTACTCTAAAAGACCAAAGAGCTTGGAAATGTTAAGTTATATAAAGGAGTGATAGGTATGGAAATAACACTTGAAAAAGTTGATCAGGTAAGGGAAAGGACAGGAGTATCTTATGCTAAGGCAAAAGAAACATTAGAGCATACTAAAGGCGATGTTTTAGATGCAATTATTCTTTTAGAAGATGAAATGAAAAATGAAAATTCCTCTAATGATAAAATGGCAGGAAATAATACTACAGAAACTATTGAAGAATTTAAGGTATGGCTTAAAGAACTTATTAACAAGGGAAATATATCTAGAATAAGAGTATCAAAGGATGAAAAGGTATTAGTTGATGTTCCAGTAAATGCAGGAATTGCAGCTGGTATAATCAGTATCATAATTCCGCCAATCTTAGCTTTTGTAGTAGTGGCTGCGGTGGTAACGCAAGTTACTATTGAAATAACAAAGAGTGATGGAAATGTAGAAGTCGTAAACAAATACATTACCAAGACTGTTAATGATGTAAAAGAAAAAGCAGCAGACTTAACAGAAAAAGTAAAAGAAAAATTTGAAGATATTAATGTAGATATAGGCAGTAGTACTTCAAAAAATAAGGATACAGACCTAGGTGAAAATACGTTTACTTACACTGTTAAATTTGAAGATATAGATGATAAAAAAGAATAGCGAAGAAAATAAAAGAAAAATAGAGATATTTCATTTGAAATAATGATAAACTATATGTATTCAGATAATTTGATTGAATTTTCAGAAAAATCAGCATAGAAAAAAAAAGATAAAATGTTATAATTATACTGTAAATATGAAAATATAAAAGTTATCTGAATATTTCTATTTGTTTAGAAAGAGGGATTAATTTGAAATTTTCACAAAGACAAGAGGAAATAATAAAGTTAGTCAAAGAGGGACAGCCTATAACTAGTGAAAATTTAGCCGAAAAACTAGGTGTTACTAGGGCAGCTTTAAGAGCAGATTTGGCTATACTAACAATGACAGGGACTTTAGATGCAAGACCTAAAGTAGGATATGTTTATTTAGGACGAAAAACCAATGGAGATGTCTTGGAAAACCTACTAAAAATAAGAGCAGGAGACGTAATGTCAAAGCCTGTAACCGTTAATGAAAATACTATGGTTTACGATGCGATAGTATATTTATTTTTAAACGATGTAGGAACTTTATTTGTAGAAAATAATGATGCTTTAGTTGGAGCAGTGTCTAGAAAGGATTTCTTAAAGATAGCTATTGGTGGCACTGATATTCATAAGGTACCTGTAGGTGTAATAATGACAAGAATGCCTAACATAATATGTGGTAGCAGGGACGATAGTGCAATAATTCTAGCTAAAAAAATAATAGAACATGAAATAGACAGTATACCAATTGTTGAAAAGGTAAAAAGTGATGATGGTTCTAGGGAAGTAATTAAGATAGTTGGTAAGATGTCAAAGACAAATATTACAAAACTATTTGCAGGATTAGGGGAAGAGAACTAAGGTTAATAAAATTAACTGCAAAAGAAAAGGGTTTATATCATACGTAGGATAAGAGCTATTTAATAGTGGCTTTTAGCTAATTTAAATACTTATAAATAGGTTATTTATAAGTATTTATTATTACTCTCAAAATAAAGGCTTATGAAAGCTTTTATACTTAAGTGCGCTACGGAGCTAAGCTTCGATAGTATATACATTTATAGATTAAAATGATCGGAGGAGTATTGAGATGAATAATAAAAAGTATGTTTACCTTTTCAAAGAGGGAAATGAAACAATGAGGAACCTACTTGGAGGTAAAGGAGCAAACTTAGCAGAAATGACCATATTAGGAATTCCTGTTCCACAAGGATTCATTGTTACAACTGAGGCTTGCAATAAATATTATAATGATGGAAAAGTAATTTCAGAAGAAGTTCTTGAACAAATTCAAAATCATATTGCAAAATTAGAAGAAATAACAGGTAAAAAATTTGGAAGTTTAGAAAATCCACTATTAGTATCTGTAAGGTCAGGTGCAAGAGTTTCTATGCCAGGAATGATGGATACTATTTTAAATCTTGGCTTGAATGATGAAGCAGTGGAAGTGGTAGCAAAGCAAACAAATAACCCAAGGTTTGCTTACGACTCATATAGGCGTTTTGTGCAAATGTTTTCAGATGTTGTAATGGGTGTTGAAAAAAGGCTATTTGAAAATATCATTGATGAAATGAAAGAGGCGAGAGGTGTTCATTATGATACTGAATTAACAGCAGATGATTTGAAGGAATTGGTAGTTAAATTTAAGGATTTATATAAAAAGGAAATGAAAAAAGATTTCCCACAAGATCCTAAGGAACAATTAGTTGAAGCTATAACTGCTGTATTTAGATCATGGGATAATCCAAGAGCAATAGTTTATAGAAGACTTAATGATATTCCAGGGGAATGGGGAACAGCAGTTAATGTTCAAGAGATGGTATTTGGTAATAAGGGAGATACTTCTGGAACAGGTGTTGCTTTTTCAAGAAATCCAGCTACAGGTGAAAAAGGAATATATGGTGAATATTTAATGAATGCACAAGGAGAAGATGTTGTTGCAGGTATTAGAACACCACTTTCAATCACTAAATTAAATGAGCAAAATCCAGCTTTGTATAAACAGTTTATTGATATAGTTAATAAACTTGAAAATCATTATAAAGATATGCAGGATATGGAATTTACCATTGAAGAAGGAAAGTTATTCTTCTTGCAAACAAGAAATGGTAAGAGAACAGCTCAAGCAGCCTTGAAGATTGCTGTTGACTTAGTTTCAGAAGGTATGTTAAGTAAAGAAGAAGCTATTTTAAAGGTGGAACCAAAACAATTAGATTCACTTTTACATCCAACCTTTGAAGCTTCAGCACTTAAAAATACTAAGGAAATAGCTAAGGGATTACCAGCTTCACCAGGTGCTGCTTGTGGAAAGATAGCTTTCACAGCAGAAGAAGCAAAGGAAAGAGCAGAGAAAGGTGAAAAGGTAGTTTTAGTAAGGCTTGAAACTTCACCAGAAGATATCGAAGGTATGATAGCTGCTGAAGGTATTTTAACAGTTCGTGGAGGAATGACATCACATGCTGCTGTTGTTGCTAGAGGTATGGGTACTTGTTGTGTAGCTGGATGTGGAGAATTAAAAGTAGATGAAGAAAAGAGAACTTTAGAAGTTGGAGGTAAGGTATATACTGACAAGGATTATATTTCTATTGATGGGTCAACTGGTAATATTTATGGAGAAGCAATTAAGACTGTTACTCCAGAAATATCAGGATATTTTGCAACATTTATGTCTTGGGCAGATGAGATAAGAAAGCTTCAAGTTAGGACTAATGCTGATACTCCAAGGGATACAAAGCAAGCTGTTGAATTTGGTGCAGAAGGTATTGGATTATGTAGGACTGAGCATATGTTCTTTGATGAAGATAGAATTATGCCAATGAGAGAAATGATTGTTGCTAAAACAGAAGAAGAAAGAAGAAGAGCACTTGGAAAACTTCTTCCAATGCAAAAAGGAGATTTTAAGGCCATGTATGAAGCTTTGGAAGGAAGACCAGCAACTATTAGATTCTTAGATCCACCACTACATGAATTTGTTCCTCATAGTGATGAAGAAATCAGAGAACTTGCAGGACAGATGTCATTAGATTTCGATGAATTAAAAGCTACTGTGGAGGGATTACATGAATTCAATCCTATGCTTGGTCATAGAGGATGTAGATTAGCTGTAACTTATCCAGAAATAGCTGAAATGCAAACTAGAGCTGTAATAGAAGCTGCTATAGAAGTTAAGAATGAAAAAGGGTATGATATAGTACCAGAAATAATGATTCCATTAGTTGGTGAAGTTAAAGAGTTGAAGTTTGTTAAAGATATTGTTGATAGTACTGCTAAGGCTGTAATGAATGAAAAGGGTGTTACATTAGAATATCACGTAGGTACAATGATTGAAATACCTAGAGCTGCATTAACAGCTGATGAGATTGCTAAAGAAGCTGAGTTTTTCTCATTTGGTACTAATGATTTGACTCAAATGACTTTTGGTTTTTCAAGAGATGATGCAGGTAAGTTCTTAAATGATTATTATGAAAGAAAGATTTATGAACAAGATCCATTTGCTAAATTAGATCAGGTTGGTGTAGGTCAACTTGTTAAGATGGCAGCAGAAAAAGGAAGAGCTACAAGACCAAGTATTAAATTAGGTATTTGTGGTGAACATGGAGGAGACCCATCTTCAGTTGAATTCTGTCATAATGTTGGTTTAGATTATGTATCATGCTCACCATTTAGAGTACCTCTAGCAAGACTTGCTGCTGCACAAGCTCAAGTTAAAAATCCTAGATAATTAATAAAGAGACTATATTAGAAATGATATAGTCTCTTATTAATTTTATAAAATATTTATGGAATATTTATCTTTTAAAATTCGAACAAGTCTATAGATAAAATCTAATTGAGTTTCACTTCTTTCTAAGCCTTTCTCAAGCAATGTGCAAAAGGAAATAGGATTACATTTCTTGATATTGTTATAGTAATCTCTTGAGATTTTCCAAAATTTTTGAGGAAAAGCAATATAAGCTAAAATATATTTAAAATCAGATTCAGTTAAAGAATTATTTTCTAAGTATGAATCAATAACTTTTAAAGTAAGATAAGTGCTCCAGTTAGAAGATGGACGTTTTAATAATCTTCTTAAGAAATAGGCGATATCATGTGAGCAATAATCATAAGAACATTTATCAAAATCTATTATCCATATACAATCTTTATTAATTATTATATTTTTATTTACATAGTCACCATGGCAAAGCGAGGTGGATAAATCATCTTTATCCATAGATGAAGTAAAAGAAAGGGCAAGTTTGGCAAGTTCTAAATTGTAGTCTAAATTTTTCAGAAATATTTTAGAAAACTTATCCTGATAATTATTAGCTAAATTAGCACATTTCAAAATTGAATTTAAATGTTTAGTTAGTGTAAGGTGGTAATCATCTAAAGATTGTCTTTTGACACTGCCAAAAATTGGAGTGAAATTCTTACTTGTTTTATGTATTTTGCCAAGAGTTTTAGATGATAAATAAAGATGATTAATATTATCAAAATCACACTTGTCTCCTTCTACCCAATAAGTTAAAATAAATAACATGTTATTATATATAACAAACCTATTACCATTATTTGCAGGGAGAAGTTTTGGGACTTTAATACCGTTTCTATATAGCCATTCCATAGCAGAATACACAAATAAAAGATTTGCTTCATCATAATAAACCTTTTTTATACAATAGCAATTATTATTATAATTTATCTTAAATACAGCCCGTTGCTTAGTGGTATCTTTGATTTTAACAGTATTTATATCAGCATTATATATAGAATATTTAGGTAAAATATTATTTTTAATAGTATCAATTGTCAAAAGTTCATCTATTGAAGAATTTTCTGAATTTATCATATTAAAACTCCTTCATCAATATTCATTATAATAATATTAGAATTATATTGGAAATATACATATACATTCATTAGGATGTATATATTATTTATATAATAATAGAGGAATTTTGAGATACTTATAGAATAAATTACTTTGAGGTGAGTTAAATGATAATACGTGAAAAAATAGAAAAGTTTGAGGACTTGACATTAATAAGAGAAGCAACTTTCAGTAAAAATAGTTCTGGAAGAAAGGTAACAGAAGAAAGTGACAACGTTAGAACTTGTTTTATGGTCGATCGTGATAGAATAATTCACTCAAAGTCTTTTAGAAGGTTAAAGCATAAAACTCAAGTATATATAAAGACCTTTGGAGATCATTATAGAACTAGGCTTACGCATACACTAGAAGTTTCACAGGTTGCAAGAACTATAGGAGTTGGTATTGGTCTTAATGAAAACTTGATAGAAGCCATTGCTTTAGGACATGATTTAGGGCATGTAGCATTTGCTCATAATGGAGAAGAAGTGTTAAATGCTTTTTTAGATGAAGGGTTCAGGCACAACGAACAAAGTGTAAGAGTAGTGGAGAGATTAGAGAATGATGGAAGAGGTCTTAATTTGACAGAAGAAGTTATCGATGGAATACTTCATCATAGCGGGCTGGGGGAAAGTACCTCAGAAGCAAAGACTTTAGAAGGTCGTATAGTTAGGTATAGTGATAAAATAGCCTATTTAAATCATGATATTGATGACTCTATTAGAGCAGGACTTTTAACTGAGGAATCTTTGCCCAAAGAAATAATACGCGTATTAGGAAATAGCCGTTCAGAAAGAATAGATACTTTAGTAAATGATATTATTAAAGAGACAATCAAGAATATTGGTGATGGTAAATATGGTGTAGCTCAAAGCAAAGAAGTTAAAGAAGCTATGATTGAATTAAGAAAATTTATGTTTAAAAATATATATTTAGGTGCACATTTAAAAGAAGAGAGAAATAAAGCTAAATTTGTATTAGAGCAGTTAGTTAATTACTATGTTAAAAACTCTAATGAACTGCCAGATGTATATAAAAAAATAGAAGAGAGTGAAGGAACTAAAAGAGCTGTAGCAGATTATATTGCAGGAATGAGTGATGATTATTGCTTAGCAACCTTTAATAAAATTTATGTACC
The DNA here is from genome assembly GCF_001916075.1 of Clostridium sp. 29_15. Taxonomy (NCBI): domain Bacteria; kingdom Bacillati; phylum Bacillota; class Clostridia; order Eubacteriales; family Clostridiaceae; genus Clostridium; species Clostridium sp. 29_15. The sequence goes on along the minus strand of NZ_MNRT01000041.1, from coordinate 49,494 downwards.
TAAGTTTGTAATTTTTTAGAAAAATCAGTTTAAAATAGAGTTTTAGGGTAGAATATATGTTATAAAATATAGTTTTATAAGTATTTATGATTAAAAAATCATAATAATAAATTTTAAATAAATTGAGAAGGAATTTATTAAAATATGTCGAATTATATAATGTGCATTAATTTAAATATAAAGTAGGGAGGGGAATCTCCTTGCAGATTTCAGAAGAAATTATTCAAAAAATTAAAGAACAAAATGATATAGTAGATATTATTTCAGAAACTGTTAAGTTAAAAAAGACAGGAAGAAGCTTTAGTGGATTATGCCCATTTCATAATGAAAAAAGCCCATCCTTTTCTGTATCACAGGAAAAACAGATTTATAAATGTTTTGGATGTGGTGAAGCAGGTAATGTAATTTCATTTGTCATGAAGACAAAAAATATGCAATTTTTAGAAGCTGTAAGATATCTTGCAGATAGGGCAAATATACATTTAGATTTTGGTAATAAAGAAAATAATAAGACTGCACAAAAAAAAGATTTGTTATATAAGATAAATGTAGAGGCAGCAAGATTTTTCTTTTCAAATTTAATGAATAATCAAAAATCTAAAGAATATTTCTTAAATAGAGGAGTAAAGATTGAAACTATAAAGAGGTTCGGTTTAGGCTATTCAAATGATAGTTGGAACAGTCTTATTTATCACTTAAGAAAAAGAGGTTTTTCTGAAGAACTTATGACTGAAGCAGGATTAATATCTATTAACGCGGAAAAAGGTAGAAAATATGATAGGTTCAGAAATCGTGTAATGTTTCCTGTGTTTGATTATCGAGGAAAGGTTATAGGGTTTGGAGGAAGAGTTTTAGATGACTCAAAGCCTAAATACTTGAATTCACCAGAAACTTTAGTTTTTCAAAAAGGAACTAATTTATATGGTTTGAATTTTGCTTTAAAAAGCAATATGCAAGAAAGATATTTTATTATAGTTGAAGGCTATATGGATTTAATTGCTTTATATCAAAGTGGAATAACTAATGTAGTAGCCTCTTTAGGAACAGCACTAACCATCAATCAGGCTAGGTTATTAAAGAGATATGCCGATAAGGTAGTAATATCATATGATGCTGATATGGCAGGACAAATGGCAACTATGAGAGGACTTGAAATACTTAGGAATGCAGGCTTTGATGTACGAGTTTTATCGATACCAAAAGGTAAAGATCCAGATGAATTCATAAAAAGTAATGGTAAGGAAGCATTTTTAAAATTAGTAAATTCAGCAGAGCCCTTGATAGATTACAGGCTTAGAAAAGCTGAAGAAGGTATTAATTTTAGAAATACTGAAGCAATAATTAAATATTCACAAAATGTTATGGAAATTATTGCAGATCTAAATCCTTTAGAAAAAGATGTATACATAAAAAAGGCATCTGAAAATACAGGAATTAAAGAGCAAGCTTTATATGATATTTTAGGTAAAAAGCTAAATGGTGCTATGGAAAATAGCAAAAACAGATTTAGTAGAGAAAGTGAAAAAAAAATACATGCTGAAGCAGCATATATAAAGGCAGAAAGATCATTACTTAAGTTTATGATTATAGAAGCAGAGTATTTATTCTATATAATGGAAAGAATATCTGAAAAAGACTTTATTTTGGAAGAACATAAACAAATTTTCACTGTTATTATTGAGGGTAGAGGGGAAAATATTAATAATATTATATCTTACTTAGAGTCCAAATTAGATTCTGCAGAAACAATTGCAGAACTAGTAAAAATTAAAGAATGCAAAATATTCTTAGATGGTGATGTTAATAAGCAAATTGATGATTTTATTAATGAAATAAAAACTCAAAATTTAAAAATTGAAATTGAAAACTTAAAAAGACAACAAAAGGTATTAGAAGGTAAAGGCGAGGTAGAAGAGTCCATTAAATTAGCTATTAAATTATCACAATTAATGCAACGGTTAAATAATGGAAAAAGAGGGTAAGTGGTCATGAAGGAGGTAATTGATTAGTGGAAGGAAAAACAAAAGCAAACGTAGCTAAGGTAAAAGAAAATAAAGATAGAACTAATAAAATGGTTATTGTTAAGAGTTTAATTGAAAAAGGTAAAAAGAGTGGTATACTAACATATAAGGAAATAATGGATGAAATAGACCATATAGATTTAGAACCTGAACAAATTGAAAAGATTTATGAAGTTCTTGAATCAATGGGAATTGAAGTTCAAGGAGATATGAACGAAGTTAGTGGTGTTGAAGAAGAAGAATTAGAATTAGATTTATCAATACCAGAAGGTGTTGCAATTGATGATCCTGTAAGAATGTATCTTAAGGAAATTGGTAAAGTGCCACTACTTTCTTCAGAAGAAGAAATAGAATTAGCTAAGAAAATAGAAGAAGGAAGCCAATATGCAAAGAAAAAACTTGCAGAAGCTAACCTTAGACTTGTTGTTAGTATTGCGAAAAGATATGTTGGTAGAGGAATGTTATTTTTAGATTTAATTCAAGAAGGAAATTTAGGTTTAATTAAAGCTGTAGAGAAGTTTGATTATAGAAAAGGATATAAATTCTCTACTTATGCTACATGGTGGATTAGACAGGCGATAACAAGAGCTATAGCTGACCAAGCTAGAACTATTAGAATACCTGTACACATGGTAGAAACTATAAATAAGCTTATAAGAGTACAAAGACAATTACTTCAAGAATTAGGAAGAGATCCATTCCCTGAAGAAATATCAAAAGTTATGGATTTACCTGTAGAAAAGGTAAGAGAAATTCAAAAGATAGCTCAAGAGCCTGTTTCATTAGAAACACCTATAGGTGAGGAAGAAGATTCACACTTAGGAGACTTTATACCTGATGATGATGCACCAGCACCAGCTGAAGCTGCAGCTTTTACAATGTTAAAGGAACAATTAATCAATGTTTTAGATACATTAACACCTAGAGAAGAAAAAGTACTTAGATTAAGATTCGGATTAGATGATGGAAGAGCAAGAACATTAGAAGAGGTAGGAAAAGAATTTAATGTAACTAGAGAAAGAATTAGACAAATTGAAGCAAAGGCTTTAAGAAAATTAAGACACCCATCTAGAAGTAAGAAATTAAAAGATTATTTAGATTAAGAATTAGCACCTTGTGGTGCTAATTTTTATATTTTGTGATTCATGGAAAATAATGAGAAAATAAAAATATTAAAATGTACATTAATAAATTAAATTGTTTATTTTGTAGATAAATATTTTTAAAATACGAAGAAAAAGAGGTACGAAAAATGGATGTAAGTAAAAGAATAGAATTTATAGTAGATAGCTTAGATAAAGTTGGATGTTTAGCAGATATAGGAACTGATCATGGATATGTTCCCCTTTTAGCTTTAGAAAGAGAAAAGGCTGATAAGGTAATTGCATGTGATATAAATAAGGATCCTTTAGATAAGGCTAAATTAAATGCTATTCTTGAAGGTATAGTTGGAGATGAAATAGATTTTAGATTAGGTTCTGGACTAAAACCATTAGAAATTAAAGAAGCTAATTCAGTTGTTATTGCTGGAATGGGTGGAAATTTAATAAGAGATATTCTTGAAGCTGATATAGAAAAGGTAAATTCATTAGAAGAATTAATATTAGTTCCAGCACAAAATCCAGAAGTTTTAAGAGAATACTTATATGAAAATAATTATGAAATAATAAAAGAAGATTTATGTTTTGATGAAGGTGTTTATTATGAATTATTTAAGGTTAAAAGAGCAGAAGATCATGCAACTGAACTAGACAGTATCTATTATGAAGTAAGTCCAATGTTATTAAAACAAAAACATCCTTTAATGAAAGAATATCTAGAAAGTAAAATAGAAAATTATTCTAAAATATTAGGATTCATATCTGAAGATAGCGAAAGTGCTATTTTGAGAAAGAAAGAAGTAGAAGAAAAAATTAGTATAATAAATTCCATGATGAATTATTTATAAAATAAGGTGATATAGTTATGATGTTATTAAGTGATATTATAAAATTAATTGAAGATTTTGCTCCTAAATATATCAAGGAAGATTTTGATAATGTAGGATTAATGGTAGGTGATAAGAAGAGAGGTATTTCTAAAATATTACTTGCTCTTGATTGCACAAATGAGGTTATTGAAGAGGCTAAAATAAATGGCGTAGATTTAATTATTACTCATCATCCATTGATTTTTAGAAAGCCAAGTAGTATAACAACTGATACTTTACAGGGAAGTAAGATTATGGAGCTTATAAAGCACGATATAGCCTTATACTCTGCTCACACTAACTTGGATAGTGCTAAAAATGGTATGAATGAAACTATAGCAAAAATATTAGGATTAAAAGAAAGTAAGCTTATAGAAGTAAATTTTAAAGATAATAAAGCTGGAATAGGAAGAATAGGTTTGTTAGAAGAGGAAGTTTCCATAGAAGATTATGCTAAAAAAGTAATGGCAGCATTAGGAATTAACCATGGAAGATTGGTAAAAGGTAATGAAAGTGCTAAGAAGATTGCAATAATCAATGGTAGCGGACAGGATTTTATAGGTAAAGCAGTAGCAATGGGAGCAGATACTGTGGTAACAGGTGATACTACATATCATTTTACTTCAGATTATAAAGAAATGGGAATAAACATTATAGATATAGGGCATTTTGGATCAGAGTGGACTATATTCTTAAAGGTTATGGAAGGTTTATATAAAGATTTTAAGGATGTAGAAGTTATAGAAAGTAAAAAATGTAAAGATCCATATACATTTATATAAATACTTATTTAAATAGAGCGATTTACGCTCTATTTTTGCATATAAATAATTATAAGCAAGATTTTTATGGAGGAACATATGTCTAAAAAAACAGATTGGGGCAAAGTGGTTAGAGATACTGTTAATGATGTAATTTGTGCTATTAAAAATAGTCATAAGTTACCAAGTACTCCAAATCCAAGAGCACGCATTTGTGTATTGGTTTTAATGATATTGACCCTTTTATTATCTGGCATAAGTTTTTACAGTTGGTTAATAATAATAATGCTTTTTATAATTTTACAATTTATCTAAAAAACATTTGTTTTATTATAGAATTTATGATAATATAAATCTTGCGAGTGATACGTGCAATCGCTGCTAGCTTTAAGCTAGGAGAGGAAAGTCGGAGCTCCAAAGGGCAGGGTGCTGGCTAACGGCCAGTCAAGGCGACTTGAAGGATAGTGCAACAGAGATATACCGCCAGAAAATCTTAGGATTTGAGTTTGCTTAAAGCAATTGGTAAGGGTGGAAAGGTGATGGTAAGAGCTCACCAGCGGTATGGAGACATATCGGCTATGTAAACCCCACCTGGAGCAAGACCGAGTAATGGCTTTATGGGGCGGCCCGTCCCGCCATGTGGTGTGTCGCTTGAGCTTGCTGGCAACAGTAAGCCTAGATAGATGATTGCTTAATACAGAACTCCGCTTATGGATTATCTCGCAACATGAAAAGCATTAGGAAATACCTAATGCTTTTCTTTTTTAATTATAAAAATAGAATTACAAAAATGTAATAAAACTGTAATATATTTAGATATAAGAAGGTGTAAAATAAAGTTATAATATAAATATAGATCAAATATATTAGGAAAAAATATGTTTTTTTGATAACATAATTAAGAAAACTTAATATAAGGCGATAATAAAGTAAGAAATTTCTAAGGAGAAATAAATATGGACAAGATAACTAGTTATATAGAATCTAATGATTTTGGAGAACTTGAAGCATCAGTTAAGCATTTTAAAGGTAAACCTAGGATTACTTTCAATTATATTTTAAAAAGTAATAGCAAAAGACAAAGAAAGCTTAAGGTGCTGACTATTGAAAAAGAAGATAAGTGGTTTAAATTAAATAGCATATTAAAGATATCTAAAAAAAGGTATCAAAAAGTTATTGAAATACATGAAGATGAGTTTGAGGCAGTTATTGCTAATATTCAATATACCATAAAAATGTTTTTTGAAATAAAAAGATGGTTTGCTTCAATTGTAGAGTTTCATTATATAAAGTTTCCAGATAATATTAAAGTTTTTAATGATTTAGACTTTATTTATGGTAATGAAGACATTAGTTATAGGTTTTCGTTAAATCCTGGAGGGCTTTTAGTTAGAGTGAAATTATTAAATTATTCTAAAGGTGCAGTAGAATTGTTACAGTATATATCAGAAAGTTGTAATATGTACGGAGGAACATGTGTTATTGAAAATACTAATGAGAATAAGACAGATATATTTACAAGGGTAGAAGGATATATGGAGCCCAAGAAAAAAAGAATAGAACTTAGTGATGAAGAAATTAAAATCACAACTTAGAAGAGATTTTTAATAGGACTTTTTAGATTATTTCGTTGACTTTTACCAAAACTACATATACTATACATAAGAAGGATTGATATTTAAATAGTACCAATAAAAAGTTATATGTATGGAGGTAATAATGGCAATAAATAGAAGTACACCGGAAAACTTTATTTATGACAATACAAGTAAAATTAATAAAAATTTTGTATATAAAAATTTAAAAAGAAGTAAATGTTATAATTGTGATTTCTCAGGATCAAATTTTGATTTTACCAGCTTAAGAGGAGCGCATTTTAAGAAATGTAATTTTTATAGATGTAGCTTTAAAGAAGCGGAATTTATAGGATCAAACTTAAAGGGGTGTAAATTTAGAGAAGCTAAGTTCGAAGATGCAATTTTTGAAGGTGCAAGTCTTGCAAATGTAGATTTTAGAGACGCTAAATTTATCAATACAATTTTTGTAGGTTGTGATTTAAGTACAGCAAAGAATTTTGATATAAACAGTCCTAAGATTAGAGTATATGATGAAATGCCACATTTAGATATTAATAATGAATTAGAAATGGCAATTCTTTCTGCAATGGAAAATGAATATATTAAGAAATCTAGAGTATTAGATACAAAAGACGGTTCAATAAACGGATTATCAATAATGATTTTAAAGGAAAGATTTTCAGAGGAAACCTTAATTAAAGGGATGAAATATATAAAAGAAAACATTGATAGAGATTTTCATACTTTAAGCTATATTTCAAGAATTATTAAAAGTATGGATAAATAGAGGATAATAAAAGCTATCTTAAGTTAAATGTTAAGATAGCTTTTTTATTTTTTTAAAGTATTACTCCATTGGGTCTGTATATTCTTTTTCTGTTAATTCATCCATAAATTTTCTAACCTTCCATTCATCTTTAAGATTTGTCATGGTAATGATTTCATCACCAGCCTTAATTATTGTATTACCATTTGGTGTGATAGATATTTCACCACGATTTATAGATACAATTAATGTATTTTCTGGAAGATTAATATCTTTAACAGACATTTTTTCTATTAATGAGCCATAGTGAACCATATTTGTTATTAGAGTTTTTTTTTTGCTATGTTTATGATATTCATTAATATTATTTTTAAGCAGTAAATTTTCCATTAATGAATCATAAATAGGGGCACTGTTCAATAAGTCTGCAATAATGTAAGCGATAATTGATACTATTGATAATGGAAGCAAATGATTGAAGGAACCTGTCATTTCAGTAATTAAAATTATACCTGTTATAGGAGCTTTGACAATGGCAGTAAAGTAACCTGCCATAGATAATATAATAAAACTTGTAAAGTAGGTTTCATTAATGCAAAAGTAATTTATGCATATATATCCAAATATTGAACCAATTGATCCACCAATAATAAGTAAAGGAAAGAATATTCCACCAGGAGCTCCTGAACCAAAACTAATTATAGAAAATAATAATTTACCAATAAAAACTAAAGATAAAAGCAATAATGTATTACTTAGAGAAAATTCTTCAAGAGCTGCATGTCCACCACATAGTAATACTGGAAATGTGAGTCCTAAAATACCAGCTAAAGCAAAAGGAATTAATAATTTCATAGAAGTAGATAACTTAATTTTGTTGTATAACTTTTGAGTAAGTAATGTTGCCCAATTATAAAAGGAACCAAGAGCTCCTAGCATTATGCCAAGAAAAAGTAAAATCCAATAATTTTTAAGTGGTAATGCACTAGTTGAAGTAAAGTTGAATACTGGATTTAAGCCAAAAAAGTGTTTTGAAATAAAATCTGCGGATACAGCAGCTACTGTTGTAGATAATAAAACAACAGGAGAAAAATATTTATATATTTCTTCTAAGCAAAAAAGTACTCCTGATAATGGTGCATTAAAAGCAGCTGATAATCCGGCACTGGCACCACTACTTATTAAAAGGCGCCTTTGTAGCCTTGAACTTTTAAAAAACTTGCTTATGAGATCGCCTGTACAAGCACCGAGTTGTACAGAAGGACCTTCACGACCTAAAGAAAGTCCTCCTAGAATTGAAAGAGTTCCACCGATAAATTTATTTATTATGGTACTGACAGGTCTATTTTTTATATATCCACCCATTATAGCTTTTATTTGAGGAATACCACTGCCACTGATATAAGGCTCTTTATCCATTAATTTACCAACTATGTATGCAATGGAAAATAATATTAAAAACCATAGAGGAATAGCCCATTTATTTTTAGAAATATATTCATAAATATTAAAGGCTATTTTTTCTGCATATGATAATGCAAATCGGTATAATATAACAACTAATGATGTAATAATACCAACTATCAATGATTTTAGCACTAAGGCTATTTTTTCATGTCCAGAATCAGTAATGATATCTAAATTGTTATTCATAATAAAATCACCTCTAAAGATAGTATACATTAAAATATATTTAATATCATAATTTATAGAATAGTCTGAAACATTTATTTTTAGTTAAAAAATATTTCTTAATTAAAAATAACTTTTACAAATTTGTAAATATAATAAAAAAATAAATTTTATAAGAAATAGGCTCTTTTTAGCTTGATACAGAAAAAATTAAAATTAATTAATAAAAAGTTAATAAAAATTAGTACTACTAATTAAAAACAAAGATATAAGCTGTTTAATAAAGAATTACAGTGATAATCAAGCAAAATAAAAGTTGGATAGATTAAATGTAAAAAAATACCATAAAATTCCTTTTGCTTAAACTAACTAGTCAGTTTAAAATGTATCACAACGAGAGGGGGAATAGAGATGAATAAAGTATCAAAGGCCATAGCCCAAAGTAGGATGCTTATATTAGTAATAGCATTTCTTTTATTAATACCATCAGTATTGGGATATTTAAAGACAGATGTTAATTATGATATTTTAGGATATTTACCAGATGAATTAGATACGAGGATTGCACAATCTATTTTAAAAGATGATTTTGATTGTGGATCATTAGGAATGCTTATAGTAGAAAATATGGAAAACAAAGATGTAAGCAAATTAAAAGAAGAAGTTAAGAAGGTAGAAGGGGTTAATGATGTTATCTGGATTGATGATGCAATAGATTTATCTGTACCAAAAGAAATTTTACCAGAAGATATCAGAGATATTTTCTATTCAGAAAAATCCACATTAATGATAATTAAATTTGCTGGCACAGATGCCAGTACTGAAACAGAAAAGGCTTTAAGTGATGTCCGTAAGATTGCTGGGAAACAAGCTTTTCTTAGTGGCGTAGCAGGGGTGATAAAGGATACAAAAGATCTGGCTAATAAAGAAACTCCTATTTATGTACTGATAGCAGTAATATTATCAATTATAATCCTATCAATTACCATGGAATCATATGTAATACCAATTGTTTTTTTATCAAGTATAGGAATAGCAATTATTTATAATATGGGATCAAATGTGATCTTTGAAAATATATCTTATGTAACTAAAGCTTTATCAGCAGTACTTCAGCTTGGAGTTACCATGGATTATTCAATATTCTTGCTTCATAGGTATGATGAGGAGAGGGAAAGTAGAGAGAATAAGGTTGAAGCCATGGCTAATGCTATTGAAGCTACCATAGAATCTGTTGTGGGGAGTGCTTTGACAACAGTAGCAGGTTTTTTAGCACTATGTGTTATGGATTTAGCTTTAGGAAAAGATATAGGATTAGTAATGGCAAAAGGAGTTGTTATAGGAGTTATTTGTACAATTACCATATTGCCAGCTTTAGTTTTAACTTTCGATAAAGTAATTCATAAGTACAAACATAAAAATATATTACCTACTTTTCAAAAAAGCAGTAGTTTTATTATTAAACATCATAAAGTAATAGTTTTAATTTCTCTATTGATATTAATTCCAGCAGCTATAGGTAAGGAAAAGGCTAGTGTTTATTATAATCTTGATGAGTCACTGCCAGATAATTTACCTTCAATAGTTGCTAATGATAAGTTGAAGAATGAGTTTAATATGGTATCAACCAACATTATCTTGGTGAGAGATGATTTAGATAGATATAAGGTTAAAGAAATGGTTAAAGAATTAAATAATGTAGATGGTGTTACCATGGCGGCAGCATTAGAATCTGTATTAGGATCTAGAATACCAGAAAACTTTTTGCCTAATGAGTTATTAGAACAGGTAAAGAAAGGTGGCTATGAAGGAATTATTGTCAATTCAAAATATAAATCAGCTACCAATGAAGTGGCAGTGCAGTTAGATGAAATTAATGAGATTGTGAAGAAATATGATCCAGAAGGATTAGTTGGAGGGGAAGCACCACTTACCAATGACCTTGTAACAATAGCCGATAGTGATTTTAAAAAGGTGAGTATATTTTCAATAGTAGCAATATTTTTAATAATTATGGTCATATTTAAATCTATATCAGTACCAGTTCTATTAGTGCTAGCCATAGAACTAGCTATTTTTATAAATCTTGGAATACCGTATTACACAGGTACCACAATTCCATTTATTTCATCAATCGTAATAGGAACAATACAATTAGGAGCCACAGTAGATTATGCAATACTTCTTACTTCAAGATTTAAAGAAGAGTTATCAAACACTAATGATAAGAAGGAAGCAATGATAAAAGCATTACAAAGTTCATCAAGATCAATAATAACTAGTGCATTGACATTCTTTGGAGCTACAGCAGGAGTAGGGATTATTTCAGAATTGGAAATGATAAGTTCACTATGTGTGTTGATGGCCAGAGGAGCAATAATAAGTATGCTAGTTATACTATTTGTATTACCAGGGGTTTTATTAATGTTTGAAGGTATAATTGTAAAAACAAGTAAATCTTTTATAATATGTAAGAAGGAGGAAAAGTAAATGAAAAGAAAGTCATTATCTAAAAAATTAGTATTTTTAGTTGTTATGGCAACAACAATGAGTAATTTTACTGCTTATGCAGGGGAAATGCATAAGGATGAAACTGTATATGTAATTTTAGATGAAAATGGAAAACCAACAAGTAATATTGTATCAGATAAAATAAGTAGTGATGAGGTATTAGGTGAATTTGAAGATAAATCATCTTTGAGTAATATAAAAAATGTTAAAAGTGATGAGAAAGCGAAGATAAATGGTGAGACTTTAAAATGGAATGTTAATTCTAATGAATTATATTATGAAGGCAATAGTGAAAAAGAGCTTCCTTTAAGTATAGAAATAAAATATGAATTTAATAATAAAGAAGTGGATCCTAAAGATGTTTTAGGCAAAGAAGGATCATTTAAGATAAGTATTAATGTAAAGAATAATAAATATGAAACAAAGAGGATTAAAGGAGAAGATAGAAAGATATATCTTCCAATATTGACAGCCACAGAATGTATATTGCCTAATGATGTTTTCTCTAATATTAAGGTAAGTGCAGGGAAGATTATAGATGATGGAAGCAATTCAATGATAACTTTAATTTCCATACCAGGATTAGAGGAGTCTTTGAATTTAAATGAATTAACCAAGGGTATTAAGAAAAAGGAAAATATTTTTGATATTCAGTTAAAGGATAGTATAGAGATAGAAGGAAATACTACAGATTTTCAAGTACCTTATATAGCATTAGTGGGTACAGTTATTAATGAAGAACTTGATGGATTAGATGAAGTAGAATCTTTTTCAGATATAAAAGATAAATTAAATCAATTAGAAGAAGGTGGAGAGGAACTACTAAATGGACAAAAAGAGTTACAAGAAAATTACATTTTATTCGATGAAGGGGTAGACAAGGCTGCTTCAGGCAGTGAAGATTTAAATAGTGGATTATCACAGCTAAATGATAAGATTCCTACAATAAAAGCTGGAATGATAGAATTAAGGGATGGAATAAATCAATTGTATGGAAAGTCTCCTGAATTAGTTCAGGGTATTAAGGATATGAGTGATGGAGCAAGAGAATTAAATGATGGTATTAGTCAAATAAATAATAAAGCACCGGAATTATATAATGGAACAACAGAACTAAATAGTGGATTAAATGAATTGCAAAGTAAGATTCCAGGACTTGAAGGAGGAATAACTGCAGTAGATAATGGAATAAATACTGTCAATGATAATATGCAAACATTAGCTGCTGGCGCTACTTCATTAAATGAAGGGTTAGCAAGTTTAAATGATTCAGAAAGTATATTTACAGAAGGGGTAAATGGATTTACATCTAGTATAAAGAGTTTAAGAGATGGATATAATCAAATAGATTTTGGTATTAAGGCAGCAAAAGATGGCAGTTCCCAACTTAAGATTGGACTAAGTGAAGGAATAAATGATATAGGACGTCTAAGAGATTCTACTGATATTATAGATGGTTTAAATCTTCAAATAAATCAGGTATATGAAGCTATAAAAGAATCAAATCCAGAGGCAGCAGAACAATTACTTAATATAAGTAATTCTTTAAGTTATGTATCAACAGCACAAAGAGAAGGAATAGATGAAGTTATAAGTAAATCTAATGAAGCATTATTAGCAGCAGGTCAGCTTGAGGGAGGGCTAAGTGAAGTGTCAGAGGGCTCCAACTCTTTTATGGAAAATTTTGATGCTCTTGTTAATGGAGCAGATAATATAAATACAAGTGCTTTGCAAATTAAAGAAGGAGTTACTAATTTATATGCTGGAAGTAATGATTTGGTAAATGGAGCTAATGAATTATATGTAGGAACAAGTAATTTAGCAGAAGGAAGCTCAAGTTTAAAAAGTGCTTCTGGTGAATTGGAATCAGGAGTAAATAGGTTAGCGGAAGGAAGTAGTAAGTTAGTTGAAGGAACTAGTACTTTGAAAGATGGAGTAAGTAGGCTGGCAGAAGGAAGCAATAGCTTGTCAGAAGGAGGAAAGACATTAGAGTCTGCTTCAAGCGAATTAAGTACAGGCGTTGAAGCCTTGGCAAAAGGAGGAAATGAACTTGCTGATGGAGGATCAGTGTTAAGTGATGCAGTAGGAAAGCTTGCTGAAGGTAGTAGTGAATTAGCAGGTGGTACTAGCACATTGAGAGATAAATCAAAACAGGTGTTAGAAGCCACAGGTAAGCTTGTGGATGGAACAAAGCAGATAAAAGAAGAGGGGCTAGATCAAATTTGTAATTTGGGAAATGAGGCAGTAGATTCTATAGAGGAATTGAAAGATGTAAAAAATGAGTTAGTGAAAATGGCAGATGACTATGGATTATACTCAGGAATAAATGAAAATATGACTGGCAATATTAAATTTATTATGAGGACAGAAGCCATAAAAGCAGAAAATAAAAAGAGTAGTAAAGTAGAGAATAAAAAAACAGTTAAAACAGATGATGAAGGATTTTTTAGTAAATTATTAGCTAAATTTAAAAATCTATAGATAATTTAAAGGAGCTGAGCACTAATTATTTAGTGCTACAGTTCTTTTTTCTAAAAAGGAATAAAAAAAATAATTGGAAAATAATATAAAATATGGTAATATAAACTATAGAAAGTGAATCTATATTAAAAAATAAAAGTTGGTTTAAAGGGGATGAAGGTATTTAAAGCAGGCTTAATTTTAATTTGTGGGAGGAATAAGAATGAAAAGAAAATTAATTTTAATGGCAATAATTGCTTTTAGCGGATTTTCAATAGAAGCCAATGCAGCAGTAAATGATGAAGCCTTATCTAATGTGCAAAATAAGATGATAGAGTATATTAATAATTACTCATTTACTAATAATGCCGATGAAAGTGCAACAGAAGGTACAACTAATAATACAGTTGATTTTAATTGGAGCGATTATGTAAATAATGCAGGTAATGTTTATAAAGATGCAGTAGAGCAAATTGTAAGTGAACTTCCTGAAATAACTGTTCCTGAAACATCAGTACAGTCCCCAGAAACTTCAGAAGCACCAGATATTTCTGTTACACCAGACATTACAGAAGATTCAGTTAGTATAAATGAAGATGTATTAATACAACCTTTTGTAATTGATAATATATTAAGGATTGTTCATGTAGGAGAAAGCTATACAATCAATGTATTACATTCACCTGGTGAAGTAGTATTTACCAGTAGTAATCCAGAAGTAGCTACAGTTGATGGAAATGGAAATGTAGTTGCTATAGCACCTGGTAAAGCATATATTACAGTTTCTACAGCTGATAGTTGTAGAACTAGAAAAGCAGTTGTAAGGGTTTTAGGAGAAAATGAACTTCCAGATGTTGATTTACCAGATACTGGTAACGATATTAATATTGATACTGACATTAATATTGGTAATGATAATAACATTAATATAGATATAAGTATAAATAAACCATCAGGTAATTGGCCATCAATTAATTGGCCAACAGGCGGAACAATAGGCGGAACAACAGGTGGAACAATTGGAAGCTTAGGAAGTGCTAATAAGATATCAACTACACCTACAACATTAAGTAGTACTAAGGGAACATCAACTTCAACATTGCCTAATACTGGTGCACCAATACCAGTGGAAGCAATTGGGGTACTATCATTATTAGGTGGTTTAGGAATTTATAAGAAGAGAAAATAATATTTAAAAGAAGGATCTAGTTTAGGTCCTTTTTTTACGTAAAAAAACTTTAACTTTAATGTTTTTATAGTAATAAATAAAAATTAATTAATAAAAGAAAAAGTTGTAATATTATGGTACAATAAATGTGTATAATATAAAATTTAGTGAGGTATTTAGATGAGTTTATTTAATAAAATATTAGGGAAAAAAGAACAGGGTACAAAAACTAATGAAGAAATTAAAAAAAAAGATGTAAATGATTTAAATGTGAAGAAGATTAATAGCTCCACTGATAGTGGAGAAAGTAAGATAACAAATATTTCAATAGATAAATCTTCTAAAGAAAATGTAAAGATGATGAATATTATTGACCAAAATGGAAAAAGAATACAGATTACTATGGATGAGTGGAGAGAAAAAGTTCTACCAATTGCTTTAAAAAATCATTGGGATAATGCTAATTTGTTATATAACGATGTACTAAAGGCAATTCAAAACAATTTTATAAGTGATGTGGAAGATGCAGCAATGCATTTGAAAGAAATAGATACAATAAAGGAAAGAGGTTATAATACATTAGCAATAATTTATTTAAAAAATAAAGAGTTTAATAAAGCTAATGAATTATTATTAGAATATCTAGAAAGTAATCCAAAGACAGGAACAATACTTACTAATTTAGCTAAGAGTTATTATGGAAAAGATGAAAAAGAAAAGGCAATGGAAGTTTTATGGGAAGGACTTACTATTAATCCAAATCAAAACAACGGTCTTCCATGGTATGCATCTATATGTAAAGATAAAGATGGAATGGAAGGATATATTGATGCGTTAAGAAGAGCAAGTGAAATAAATGGAAGCTGGCTTCCGCAATTGCTTTTAGCAAGACAACAGTTAAATGAAAAAAATATTGAAGGTGCCAAAGAACTTCTGAAAATTGCTTTAAGTGAGGGGCATTTAACACAGGAAGCATTACTTGTAATTTCAGGTGAATTAGGTGCTAAAGGTTATAGCAAAGAATTAATAGAGTTAATTGAACCAGTATATGATTTTAATAAAAATGATATTAGAGTAGGTTTAAATTTATTACAAGCGTATCTTCAAAATAAGGAAATACAAAAAGGTGAAAGTTTATTAAATAAATTGATGATGTTAGAAAGAGCAGATTTAAAAAATGTATTACTTAAAATATCTAATAAGTTCGATAAGCTTAAAGTGGAAGAAAAAGTATCTACAGCAAAGAAAGACGTACAAATAAATATGATGGTACTAGATAATCCCGTTTGGCAGTATGGTCTTAAAACAAGTAAATGGTTTATAAATAATAAAGAAGTAAAAGGAAATATAGCAGTTCTTCCTTATGCAGATGAAACTGTAAGAGAAAAAGAGATAAGAGGCTATCAAAAAGATAATGAGACAAGTATGTTATCAAGAGGAATTCCTCTATATGTAAGTGAAATGATAAATTATTATACAGATTATAATAATAAAGTGGTAATGCCATTTGTTAAAGATTTCGGTCCAGTTATAACCAATAAACAATATAATGAGGCAGCTCTAGAGGATATAGGTAAGAAAATAAATGCTGATATAGTAATTACAGGAAGTGTAATAAATGCAGAAATAGGATACTTAATAAAAAATATTGTTTATAATATGAGTGATAAGTCATCAAAGAAAATAGAGATGTTCATTCAAAAAGATAATTTTGGTAATAGATTTAACGCAATGATAAAAGAACTAAGAAGTGAACTAGCTGGAGCAGAGAAAAGTAATATTGAGTTTTATAGTCTTCCAGAAGATAAGGAAGTACTACATTATTTAGCGACATTAGGGCATTCGTTAACTCAAACTTTAATTCAAGGAAAGTTTTTAGATAAAGAGTTACTTTTAGGTGAAAGAAATTTACTTAATTGGTATTTAAATATGGTTATGGCTTATCCAGAAAATCAAGCTGTTAAAATGATGCTTGTTTCAGGAATTGAAAAAAGTAAAGAATACGGATCAAATGTATATCTAGAGTTTAAAAAGCAAACTTTAGCAGTGATGATGAAGAGTAAGAATGAAGAAATTAAGAAGAGATTAATACCAGAAATCTATAAGATATATGGTATGGAAAACGAACTTAAAGCATTAAAAGAAAAGTTAACTAATGAAAGTAGTGATAAAGAATATATAGAATGGCTAAATAATATTTAATACTGCATATAATAGTAAAATTGATTGACAATTCTGAAAGATTAGAATAATGAATTATTTTTAATTTCCTGAAATTTATAGTACAATAATAGTTAGGTACAATATAATCATGAAATAAAAAAGGAGTAAGAGAGTTGAAGACATTAGTTATTAATTGTGGAAGCTCTTCATTAAAATATCAATTAATAGATATGAGTAATGAAGAATCGATGGTTCAAGGTTTAGTAGAAAGAATAGGGATTGAAGGCTCTGCTTTAACACAAAAGACACCAGGAAAAGGTAAGCATGTTATTAATACAGAAATAAAAGATCATAAAGATGCAATAAAATTAGTATTAGAAGCATTAGTAAATGAAGAATATGGTGTTATTAAATCAATGGATCAAATTTCAGCAGTTGGACACAGAGTAGTACATGGTGGTGAAAAATATTCAGAGTCAGTATTAATTACTGATGAAGTTTTAAATTCAATAAGAGGCTGTATTGCTTTAGCACCTTTACACAATCCACCAAATATAATCGGAATTGAATCTTGTAGAGAATTAATGCCAAATATTCCAATGGTAGCAGTGTTTGATACAGCATTCCATCAAACAATGCCAAAGAATGCTTATATTTGTCCATTACCATATGAGTTATATGAAAAATATGGTGTAAGAAAATATGGATTCCATGGAACATCACATAAATATGTTTCAAATAAAGTTGCTGAAGTCATGGGAAAAGATATTAAAGATTTAAAGATAGTTACATGTCATTTAGGAAATGGTTGTTCTTTAGCAGCAGTTAAAGGTGGAAAATCAATAGATACTTCTATGGGATTCACACCATTAGCAGGAATAATGATGGGAACAAGAGCAGGAAGTATAGATCCATCTGTTATATCTTTCTTAATTGAAGAAAAAGGATATACAATAGAACAAGTTGATGAAATGTTAAATAAGAAATCAGGAGTTTTAGGGGTTTCAGGAGTTTCATCAGATTTTAGAGATGTAAGAGCAGCAGCACAAGAAGGAAATGAAAGAGCACAACTTGCTTTAGATATATTCCATTATAAGATTAAAACTCAAATTGCAGCATATGCAGGTGCAATGGGAGGGATTGATGTTATAGTGTTTACAGCAGGAATTGGTGAAAATGCAGCTTTAGTTAGAAGTGAAAGCTTAAAAGGATTAGAGTTCTTAGGATTCAATTTAGATGCTAAGAAAAATGAAATAGCAGGAGAAATTGGTGAAATATCAACTGATGATTCAAGAGTTAAGGTATATGTTATACCAACTAATGAAGAGTTAATGATAGCGAGAGATACTGCAAGATTAGCACAATAATTTAAAGCATCAAGATAATTTAGTTTATCTTGATGCTTTTTAACATTTAGGATAGCAATGGAAGGAACATATTATAAATTCAGGTTAAAAAATGAGCATCTGTATAAAAATATAACAGATGCTCATTTTTTAAATCTGATTAACCTTTTTTTCATACCAGATGTTAAATAAAACTCTAAAAGAAGCAGCTAAAGGAACAGCTATAAGCATTCCTATAAGACCAAAAGCATTTCCACCAATTATTATGGCAAGCATCGTAAATACTGCATGTAAACCTACGCTTTCACCAACAATCTTAGGAGCTAGCAGATTATTATCAATTTGCTGTACTATAAGCATGGCTATAATAGCATATATTATCTTAATAGGATTACCACTAAGAAGTCCCATAATAGCTGCTAGAATTGTACCAACAATAGGACCCACATATGGAATCATATTACATATTCCAGCGATTATACCAATTACAACAGCATAGTCAATACCTACAATAATAAGAGCAATAGATGATAATACACCTACAAATACTGCTTCTAATAATTGTCCACGGATAAATTTTGAAAATACATCATGAATTATTAAGAATATTTTCTTGGTGTATATGCCAGCTTTAGTTTTCCTGAACACTAAATAATAAAGTTTATTCCATAGTCCGATGAAGTATTCAGAATCTTTAAGAAGGTATATACTTAGAACAATAGCAATTAAAAAGGAAGCAATACTACTACCAATAGACATGATACTAGCAGTCATATTTCCTATATTAGTAATTAAGTAATTTTGGATAGAAGTTATTATATCAACTATGTAAGGCTCTAAAGTATTTAATAAAGGTATATTAAGTGATTTAATAGCTTGAGGAAGAGTGTTGCTAGAAAATGAAGCACTGTTAATATAACTATTAATATCTGAGAGTATATTAGCAATAGTTGTATTTTTAGATAATTGTCCTCCTATCATAAAATATATTCCGCATATTAATGCAAAAATTAGTCCAATTAGTAATACATAGGATAAAACTATAGAAAGTATTCTTCTATTTGATTCTTTCTTTATTTTATATAATTTGTTATCTTTAAATACTTTTTCTAAATACTTAGTTATTGGGTATAACAAATAAGAAATAACTAAGGCAATTAATAATGGTTTAATTAGTGAGAAAAAACTTGTTAATAATGAGAGTGATGTTTTAAATATTAAACCTATATTAGACACTAAACTAATAGCAATAAATATGGATATAACAGTAAATATGACATAAATAGAATATGTGAGTAATTTCTTATCGTAATTTATTTTCATTTTAGCCTCCTAATTATAATAAATATATACATAACTTTAACATAATTAATAAGAATATTAAAAGAGTAAATGATAAATTAATAGAAATTTAATGAGTAATACAATAGAATACTATTTAATAAAAGTTAAAAAAGCATAAAATGCTTAGTATAAAATATGTTTTAAAATATATAAAAATAGTATATAATTACTAAAGGTCAATAAAGTGGTAGAAGAAGGGGTGTAAAAAATGAGCGAAATAAATCATGAACTAGGAATAATTGCTTTAGAAAGTTGTAGAGAACTAGGTGAGCAAGTAAATAAAATTATACAGCAAAAGAGAAATACTGAAGAATCTTTATTAATACCAACAAATGAAATACGTTTTTCAAATGGTGAAGGTAAGGTTAAACTTCCAGAAACAGTTAGAGGAAAAGATATATATATATTATGCGATGTAGGAAACTATAGCTGTACATATAAGATGTTTGGATTTACTAATCATAAAGGTCCAGATGAACATTTTCAAGATATTAAGAGAACAGTATCAGCAATAAGAGGAAAGGCTGCAAGAATTACTGTTATAATGCCTCTTTTATATCAATCAAGGCAACATAGAAGAAAAGGAAGAGAATCTTTAGATTGTGCTTTAGCATTACAAGAGTTAGAAAGATTAGGTGTAGATGAAATATTAACATTTGATGTTCATGATCCTAATGTGCAAAATGCAATTCCTCTATTATCATTTGAAAATTTATATCCAACTTACGATATAGTAAAATCATTAATATCTAATGAAGATACTTTATCTTTAGATAAGGAAAAACTATTAGTTATAAGTCCTGATACAGGGGCTATGGATAGAGCTATATATTATTCTAGCGTATTAGGAGTAGATGTAGGATTATTTTATAAGAGAAGAGATCACTCAACAGTTGTTAATGGAAAGAACCCAATTGTAGAACATGAATATATGGGAAGAGAAGTTGAAGGGAAAGATGTTTTAATTGTTGATGATATGATAGCTTCTGGTGAATCAGTGCTTGATATAGCATTAGAATTAAAGAAGAGGAATGCAAAAAATGTCTATGTTGCAACAACATTTGCTTTCTTTACGGAAGGACTTGAAAAGTTTAATGAATATTATAGTGATGGAATAATTGCTAAAGTATATTCAACTAATTTAACATATATTTCACCAGAGCTTAGAGAAGCAAAATGGTTTAATGCTGTTGATATGTCTGAATTTTTATCAAGAATAATAAACAGGTTAAATTATGGTAAGTCAATAGCAAAATATATGGATGCCACAAGAATAATTAGAAGTTTATTAAAATAGCATTAACATATTTATAGGAGAATATAATTTATGAATAGTAAGTTAAGGTATCCAATAAGATTAGACGATGGTAAGATGATATACACAATAAAAGATGAAAAAGAGTTATTTATAATGAGAGAAGAAAACATAAGAAAGAAACTCTATTCAACAAGTGCAGTAAAAAAAGAGGGTTCAAAAGTAGGGTCTTCTTACTGTTGCTATGGGGTAGAGCTGATATGAGGGGTTAATTTAATTAATGAAGGCATTTCATTCAAACTGGACAGCACCATATTTAATAAATAGTAGCACTTATGAAATGAAGGATTATGAAATATTGATGACCATATTATCTGCATTAAAATGGCGAGAAAAAAATGGCAGTATAAAGATGGTTACTGATAAGACTGGAAAAGAGTATTATAAAAAAATCGGTATAGAAGCTATATGGGATTTAGGTATAGAATGTAAATTAGATGGTATATATGATTTAGTAAACAAGGAGATATTTTGGGCAGCAGGGAAAGTTTATGCTTTATCCATGGAAGATGGGCCTATAGCAATGATAGATACAGACTTTATCGTATGGAAGCCACTAGAGAAATTAATAAAAGAAAGTAGTTTAGCTGTTATTCATAGAGAAGGAATAGATCCTTTAGTATACCCAGAGAAGGAATATTTTAATCTTAAGGAAGGGTATAGTTTTGATGATGCATGGAACTGGAAAGTAGAGCCTTGTAATACAGCTTTTGCTTATTTTAATGATAAAAAATTTATCAAGGAATATACAAAGGCAGCCATAGTATTTATGGAGAATGCAAAGGTTGATGACAATAGGATAACTAATATGGTTTTTGCTGAGCAGAGGATAATATCTATGGTTGCAGAAAAGATGAATTTGAAGATTTATGAAATGGAAACAATAGAGAGATTATTAAGCGGAAAGCAAAAAAGATATACTCATTTATGGGGATATAAAAGTACTTTAAATACTAATGAAATTTTAAGAAGGCAATTTTGCCAAAAGCTTATAGCAAGAATTATTAAAGAGTTTCCTGAATATAAAAGTATGTTAATGAAAATTGAGCCAATAAGTACAAAATATAATATTTAGTAAAATTAAGAAAGCAAATGAGCGTTGTTAGTCTCATTTGCTTTCTTAATTTTAGTTTTTTATTACATACTGCTGTATCCCAGGCCAACTAAAGAATGCATTGGCAAAGGCAATCAAGCTAAAGCTTAAAGTGAAAATTATAAAAATTGTAAATGGCAATAAAAATATGCTTATTGAAAAGATTATAATAGCTAGGGCAATAGCAATTAAAGTGTTTTTTAATGAAATTATACTTAAAAGGAATGAATTTTTAAAAATATCTTTTAAGGATAATTTTACAGTTGTTAATAAAGGGAAACTGTATATAAATGAAAAGGCCAATAGCAAATTAATAAAAATACAAATAAATAAAGGTACGTATAAAAGATTATTATTAGATGATGCATTAGAATAAAAAATTAAGGAAATAGTTATTAATGAAAATAATAATAGAAAAATTATACCTAAAAGTGAAGATTGCTTCCAATTCTTTTTAAATGATTCCTTAAAATCATAAAATACAAATATATGTTGTTGGCGAGCAATTTTCATAGAAACATTAGTTAAAGCAGCAAAAGAAGCTGGAATGGTGATTATTGGAATAGAAAATAGTAGAAATAAGAAATTAAGTTTTATTAAATTCCAAAATTCCCTAATCAATGTATCTACAAATAAAGCGAAACCAGTCTTTTCAGGTGTATCTTTAGAAACACCTTTACCTTCCTTTTCAAAATTAGGTTTTAAAAATCCCATATAATATACCTCCTAGAAAAAAATGTATATAAATAAGTCTAACATTAATAAAAAATGTATTCAATATTTCCAATATTACCAAAAATAAGAATTAATATAAATAAATTTATAGAAGAAATAAATAAAGTTCCTACTCAAATAATAGATAGTCTTAAGGCTGAAGTGTAAAGCTTATCACAAAATATATATTTAGAAGTAGAATTTATTTGATAACGATTACTTATGGTGATATTTTATATTTTTAGGAGGCTTTAATTAAAATTTAAAAAATAGTTTAAAATTTTATATAAAAAAAATAAATATGTTAGTATAGAGAAATTTATTTGAATAAATTTTAACATAAAATTATTGGGAGTTGTTTTTATACAAAAAAATCTCCGAAAATTGGACAAGTAAATAATCTAAATGAAAATTAGTTCAAACTTATGATTTAACAGATTTTAAATTAACTTTAGAATTAATATTTGCTTCTAATAGAACTGCATTAATAAGAACTAAAATTGATAATAAAACAGATAAAGATTTAAATTTAAACTTAGAATGGACAGGAAATATATTTAATCAATTCAAAGAAAAAGAAGGTGGCCAAGTATATAAATTAGGACAAAGCTTACAAGCTACTGAAAATGGAGTGCAAGTCAACTTCTCTAAAATTAGAGAAACTTGGAGCTACTTCTCAACAGAAGAAACTAAATTTGTAGTTAATTATGAAGGTGAGACTAAAACTATAGTTGAAGGAAACTCTTATAAAACAAACCTTATAGCTCCAGTAGTTATTAAGTCAAATGAATCATTTACAATAAATTCAACGCAAACGTATACATTTACAATAGAGGAGTTAAATAAAGAGCAATCAAAAATTCAAGATATGTTTAAGAATTCAGAAAAATATTTTGAAGAAAATAATATTCGTTGGCAAGGTTACTTAGATAAGACTTTTGCTAATATAAAAGGGAATAATGATAAAAGTTATAAAAATGCAGCTATAAAATCTATTGAGACATTAACTACTAACTGGAGAAGTGCAGCAGGAGATATATTACATGATGGTGTAGTTCCTTCAATGTCATATAAATGGTTTATTGGAATGTGAGCTTGGGATTCATGGAAACAAGCAGTAGCTACAGCAAAATTTGATGGAGAATTAGCTAAAAATAATATAAGAGCATTATTTGATTACCAAATTAAAGAAGATGATAAATTAAGACCACAAGATTCTGGAACAATAATTGATGCTATATTCTATAACAAAGATGAAGCCAGAGGAGGAGACGGTGGAAATTGGAATGAAAGAAACTCTAAACCTTCATTAGCAGCAGCTTGGGAAAGTGGAATGGATAATGCTCCAAGATTTGATGTTGGAGGATATGGTGAAGAAGATACAGGTATAGATGTATTTGAAAATAAATCTGAAGATGGAAGGGTTTTAGGATATTCTATAAATCAAGAATCAGTAGACTTAAATGCATACCTTTATGCTGAAAAAGGATTCTTAAAATCAATGGCTGAGGTTTTAGGAAAAACTGAAGATGTTAAAAAATATACTGAAGAAGCAGAGTTCGTAAGAGAATATGTAAGTAAAAATATGTTTGACAAAGAAAGTGGATATTTCTATGATTTACAAATAAATGAAGATGGTTCAAAGAAGAAATTACTAGTTAATAGAGGAAAAGGACCAGAAGGTTGGATACCATTATGGGCTAAAATGGCTACTAAAGAAGAAGCAGATAAAGTTGTAGAAAATATGTTAGATGGAAATAAATTCAATACAACTGTACCATTTGGAACAGCTTCTCAAGATAATCCAAGTTTCAGTGCAAATCAATATTGGAGAGGACCAGTTTGGTTAGACCAAGCCTTATATGGAGTTGAAGCTCTTCAGAACTATGGTTACTATGATCAAGCAGTGACATCTGCTAAAAAGATGTTCAATAATGCTGAAGGATTAATGGGAGATGGACCAATAAGAGAAAATTACAATCCATTAACTGGAAAAGGATTACATACTAAAAACTTCAGTTGGTCTGCATCAGCTTATTATTTAATGTATGAGAATACATTAGAAGGCAATGAAACGACTTCTCAAAAAGGATTTGCTATTCCAACTAATGTTGAAGTTCCTGGGACTCCAGAAGTTGAGGTGAAACCAGAAGTTAAACCAGAAGTCAAACCAGAAATCAAACCAAGTAAATCACTGCCAAAAACAGGTAGTGTGGTTAGTTCAGGAATTTTATCTGCAATAGGTGTAGTAAGTGCAGGTGTAGGTTTCTATTTAAATAAAAAGAAAAAGAATAAATAGTTAATTAGGCATATAGTATATTAAAAATATATATAAGTTAAATAATTATAAAAACAAACTATAAAGGGTTATCTAACTAAAAATTTATATATAATAAATATAAAAAAAATTGACAGGGTGAAAAAAAGATGATACAATAGTGTTTGTAAAGTAGAAACAAGCCGTTTCTCACCTTACGGCAGAGCTTAGTAAGGTATAGAGCTATTGAATTATATCTAGAAAAGAGATATTCTAGTGTTTATAAATAGTAGAGGCGGCTTCATGCTGCCTCTATTTTTTTCATAAAGAGGTTTGCACATATAGATAAGCCAAAAAAACAAAAGTAGAGGGGAGTTACTATCATGCCAAAAATGAAGACACATAAAGGTGCAGCAAAGAGATTTAGAAAGACAGGTACAGGTAAACTTAAAAGAGCTAAAGCTTTTAAGAGCCATATCCTAAGAAAAGCGCTAAGAGAAAGAGAAACTTAAGAAAAGGTGCTTATGTTTCAACTACTCAAGAAAAAGCAATGAAGAAATTATTACCATACCTATAATATTATTACCTAGGAGGAACTAAGAATGGCTAGAGTTAAAAGAGCGGTTAATTCACGTAAAAATCATAAAAAAGTATTAAAACTTGCTAAGGGTTACTACGGTGGAAAGAGCAGATTATTTAAAACTGCTAATGAAACTGTAATAAGAGCATTAAGAAATGCATATGTAGGAAGAAGATTAAAGAAGAGAGATTTCAGAAGATTATGGATTGCTAGAATCAATGCTGCTTCAAGAATGAATGGATTATCATATTCAAAATTCATGAACGGAATGAAATTAGCTGGAATCGACATGAACAGAAAAATGTTATCTGAAATAGCTATAAACGATCCAAAAGCATTTGCTGATTTAGTAGAAGTTGCTAAAGCTCAATTAAGCAAATAATTAAGAAAATAATATAAAAAATAACCATAAGATTTCTCTTATGGTTATTTTTTTTTATTTAAAAATTATTTATTATTGGGTAAAAATTTTACCATGAACCTGAAGAACCTCCACCATTGGAAGAGCCACCACCGAATCCGCCGTTTCCACCACTGTTTCCACCACCAAATCCGCTGCTGCCACCACCAAATCCGCCACCACCGCCTCTAGGACCACGATGATGACTAGAGATAATTATCATTTGTAAAAAAGTACGGCATACTCTTCCTCTATTTAAAATGATATCTAAAAAGATAAGTAGTATAATAACTCCAGGAATAACCTTATTGGAAGTATTAGATGAAGAGTTATTATTGTTGTAATCTTTAGAAGAAACATTTATATTTTCTAGGGAAGTTAAGGAAACTCCATATTCTTCAGCAATTTTATTAGAAAATTCATAATAACAATTCAAGAGACCGTCATTATAATTTCCATCACGGAAATAAGGCTTTCCATAAGAAGTCATAATTTTGTTGCTAAGTACATCTGGTACAGCACCTTCAAGACCTTTACCTACTTCAACTCTCCAATTTCTATCATCCATAGCTAATAATATTAAAAGACCATTATTTTTTTCAGAGGTACCGATACCCCATGAGCGAAATAATTCATTTGCATATTTCTCTATAGGTACATTATTAGTGGAATTTATTACTACAATAACACATTGTGCAGTTGTTTTTTCTTCAAGTTCCTTACCAATTGATATAATTTTTTCAGTATAATTTTTTGAAATTGTTCCAGTATAATCATTAATATACTTATTGGTTGTAACTGAAGGGAATTTGGTATTTGCCGCAAAGGTAATAGAATAAATACATACTAATAAAAGAGAAGAAATTAATAATACCTTTTTAAAAAGTTTCATTATATATTAACTTGAAAAATCTACAGAAGGAGCAGTTTCAGCACCTTCGCTAGCTTTATATAATGGCTTTTGTTCAAAATTAAAAATAGAAGCAATTATATTGCTTGGGAACTTTCTCCTCTTAGTATTATATTCGGTAACAGCAGCATTATAATCCTGACGGGCTATAGTAATTCGATTTTCTGTACCTTCAAGTTCAATAGTTAAGTCTTGAAAATTTGAACTTGATTTTAAATCAGGATAGTTTTCTACAACCACAAGAAGTCTTGATAAAGCACTAGTTAACTCCTGGTCAGCAGCAGCTTCTTCTTGGATGGTAGAAGCACCTGCTAGTTTGCTTCTTGCATCAGAGATATTTGTATAAATTTCGCTTTCTAAGTTAGCATATCCCTTTACTGTGCTCACTAGATTTGGAATTAAATCTGATCTTCTTTGAAGTTGAGTATCAATATTAGATTGAGCAGTATCAACTTTTTGCTCTAAAGCTACTAAGTTATTGTAGCCACTAACTACTGGTATAGCTATGATTATTATTACTACCAGTATACCTATAAGTACTTTTGATAAATTTTTCATATTTTTACACCTCTTTATATATTATAACAGATGAAATACGGTATAATACAACATATAATAAAAAATTAAGTAGTGAGGAAAAGAAAATGGCAGTATTTAGATTAAATAATGAAATAGTATTTCCAAATCCTGAATTATCAGAAGAAGATGGATTATTAGCTATAGGCGGTGATTTATCTGTAGAAAGATTAATACTAGCATATTGTAATGGAATATTTCCTTGGTATAATCCAGGAGAGGAAATATTATGGTGGTGCCCTAAACCAAGGTTTATTATTTACACAAGTAAAATTAAAATATCAAATTCCATGAAGAAAATTTTAAAGAAGAATCAGTTTAAAATAACTTTTGATAATGATTTTGCTGCCATGATTTCAAATTGCAAGGAGATTAGGGAGTGTCAAGAAGGTACATGGATAACAGACCATATGAAAGAAGCATATATAAAATTACATAACTTAGGATTAGCATCTAGTGTTGAAGTATATGAAGATGAGCAGTTAGTAGGTGGTCTTTATGGAGTTAAAATAGGGAAATGTTTCTTTGGAGAAAGTATGTTTTCAAAGGTAAGCAATGCTTCAAAAGCTGCACTGATATCTTTAGCTAAGAAGCTAGAAGAAGAAGGGTTTTTATTTATAGATTGTCAAATGCATACCAATCATCTTGAGAGTATGGGGGGAGAGTTTGTAGAGTGGAACAAATTCAAAGAGATGCTTAAAGAAGGAACGAAATTTAATTAAGAATGAAAAATTGAGGAGGGAACTCCATTGGAGTTCCTAAAGGTTGCATTTTACATCATCTACGTGGCCGGCAACTTTTACTTTTCTATAAATCTTAGTTATAGTTCCTTCTTCGTTAATTATAAAAGTACTACGTTCTACACCTATTCCTGTACGTCCACACATAGTTTTTTCCTTAAGGACATCATATAATTTACAAACTTCTTCACTTCTGTCTGATAAAAGTACAAAAGGTAAATCATACTTAGCTATAAATTTATTATGTGAAGCTATAGTGTCTCTGCTAACTCCAAGTATTACAGTGTTATTCTTATTGAATTCTTCAGCATTATCTCTAAATGCTTCAGCTTCTCTTGAGCAGCCAGGGGTATTGTCTCTTGGGTAGAAATATAGAACAACTTTTTTTCCAAGATAATCACTTAATTTATGGTTTTTTTCATCTGAACCAGGAAGTGTGAAATCAGGTGCTTTCATTCCTTCTTCTAAAATTATATTTTCCATAAGTACCTCCTATATAATATAAAGTTATATAAGAATTATTATTATATAAAAAAATATATTTGTAAAGTATAAAAGAGATGAAAATACAATAATAATTATTATATTAATATGTAGGCAGAAATCTCATATTAAGCATATACATATAATAAGATGAAAATTAAAGTTTTGTATAGATTAAAAAATAATTAATAAGGAGAAAACAGTATGAACATAGACTTCCATGTTCATGGTTTGCTAAGTAAAAGAAAAGATTTTAATGAAAATTTTTTTTTAAATGAAATAAAATATGCCAAGGAAAATAAGATAGATGGAATAATTTTATGTGAGCATTTTAATGCTATATGCTTCAATGTAATATATAAATATTTAGAAGAAAACTATATATATGAAGGAAATAGATATATGGTTGATGGAGTAGCTATATTCCCAGCATTAGAAGTTAATGTGAAAGGAAAGGGCCACGTTATAATAGCAGGAGATAGAGATGACATAATGGATATTCATAAAATCTTAGAACAATACATGGAAAAAGAAAATTTGATTGAATTTGAAGAATTACTAGATATGTCAGATATTTATAACTGTTTGAAAATTGGAGCTCATCCTTGTAGAAAGGGACACAAGCTTTTTAAGCATTCAGAAGAAAGTTTAAAAAGGTTAGATGCCATTGACTTAAATGCTAAAGATATATTTAGAAAAGGGGAAACAAAAGCTAAAAATGAACTTATTGAGCTATCTAAAAAGCTTTCTGTTAATATAGTTACAGGAAGCGATAGCCATACTCCTTTACAGATAGGGGCTATATTTACTACTTTCAATAAAGAATGTAGTACTATAGAAGAAATAAGAAAAGCTATAAAGTCAGAAGAATATTCTATTAATATAAGCGATTTACTTCCTTTTAAAGTTTATTCATCGAAAGTATTAAAAAGATATTTAATGTCTACTGGTCAATATAATGCCAATATGAATTTTAATTTGTAAATATAAATTTGATATTAAATAGGAGCTAAAAATTTAAGCTCCTATTTTAATTTAAAGTATCAAATTTATAACCTTGCTCTTTAAAATATTCAATTATTTTTGGCAATGCTTCAACAGTTGTTGTTTTTGTCATACAATCATGCATAAGGACGATAGCTGGTGATTTTAAATGTCCATCTTTATCTTTTGAATCTTTAACTACATTGTTATAGATGGTTGTAGCGGGAATATTATTTCCTTTGGCATCTCCAGAATCAACATTCCAATCATAACAATTTATACCTTGTTCATTTAGCTTTAATATGATGTTTTCTGTAAAAGAACTTCCATGAGCATTTCTAACTAAAGTGTTATGAGATCCACCAGGAAATCTAAATATTGTACAATCTTTTCCAGTTATTTCTTTAAGGAAGTTTTGATGTTTATTAAAGTTATTCCAAAAAGCTTCTTCTGATAAATATATATATTTAAATTCGTGATTATGAGTATGGTTGCCAATAGCATTACCTTCATCATAAGCACGTTTTATTAGAGCATTATGGGACTCTATGTAAGGACAAATTACGAAAAAAGTTGCATGTACATCATTTGTTTTAAGGATATCTAAAATTTTAGAGGTGTTTTTACTAGGACCATCATCAAAGGTTAAATATACAACTTTTTCTGTGTTAATTTTATCATAAGCATTACTGTATACACAATTAAAGCATGAAATTAATAGTGAAAATAAAGCGAAATATACAAAAATTTTAATAAATAAAGTTTTCAAATTTACACCTTCTTCAGATTTAATAAATGATAATTTTATTGAGAGTATTACTAAAGCACTAAAGGATAAAGAAACATTTTTTATTGTTGCCATTGTACATGTGAAGATGCATACAATAAGATTAAGAAGAGACTAAAAGAAAAATTCATATTATTAAAGTTGGGGGCTGTATAAATAAGAGATGTAAGTAGTGTAATTATTTATAAAATATATTATAATAAAGTAAAAAGGCATTATAGGGGGTAAAAGTGGCAACTTTAAAGGAAATAGCTGATAAGGTAGGAGTTTCTTTAGCTACTGTATCGAGAGTTTTAAATAACGATTCTAAGATTGTAGTTTCTGATGAGACAAGGATACAAATATTGAGAGTAGCAGAAGAATTGAAATATAAGACAGCAAAGCAAAGAAAGAATAAAAGTAAGAATATCTATGTAGTTGGAATTGTTGAAATGTTTGATGTTGCACAACAACTGCAAGATCCATATTATCTTTTTTTAAGAAGTATAGTTGAAAAGCAATGTTTTCAAAAAGGTATAAAAGTAGTAAGTGTATTTAAAAATGGGGGAGCTTATCAATTGTTTGAAGACACTAAGCTAAATGGAATCATTTGCATTGGTAAATTTACAGAAGAGGAAGTAAAAGAAGTATCAGCAATTTCTTCTAATTTAGTCTTCCTTGATTCAAGTCCAAATGATGAAATATATGATGGGGTTAAAACTAATTTTAAATTAGGTGTATTCCAAGCGTTAAATTATTTTACTAAAATGGGTCATGAAAAAATAGGGTTTGTTGGTTCAAAAAAAACACTAAATGATTTAAAGATATTTAGTCTTGATGATAGATTGAAATTTTATAATGAATATATGAAAGAAAAATCGCTATATAATGAGCAGTTTATTATAGATAGTAAAATGACATATGATGGTGGATATCGTTCAATAAGTGAGTATTTAAAAAATAATGATAGTCTTCCAACAGCTTTATTCGCATCAAATGATGCAGTGGCAGTAGGGGTTATAAGGGGACTTAAGGAAGCTGGATATGAAGTTCCAAAAGATATCAGTATAATTGCTTTTAATGATACAATAGTGTCTCAATATACTAATCCACCATTGACATCAGTTTCTGTACATACAGAATACTTAGGAGAGGTAGCTGTAGAACTTATGGTAGAAAAACTTTCTAATGATAGGCGCTATGCTAAAAAGGTTATAGTACCATCGGAGTTTGTGATTCGAGAAAGTGTAAAGAGAATAATATAGCCATATATTGAAAAGGAAGTATGATTATTTAAAAAAAGTTCATACTTCTTTATTTTTCGATATTTACAATGAATAGTAGTATAATATATGATTAGGTTGTACATATAAAACTAAAAAGAGGGATAAAAATGAATGAAATAGCAAATATATTTTGTTCAAATTATGGACAAGATGAAGAAATTATTAGATATGTGGAAAGAAAATTAAATACAAAGAAGGAAAGTGGGTATTTTAAAGGTTGTAATAATATAAATATCTATTATGAAAAATTTATTGTTCAAGATGAAAAGGGAATCATTGTTATAAGCCATGGATTTACTGAATGTTTAGAAAAGTATACTGAACTTATTTATTACTTTACAGAAATGGGATATTCGGTATATGGTCTAGAACATAGAGGTCATGGAAGATCATCTAATTTAAATTTTAAGGAAAAGAGTCAAATTCATATAGATAGCTTTGATTACTATATAGAGGATTTAAAGATTTTTATGGATGAAGTAGTGAAAAAGAAAGGTGAATCTGTATTTTTATTTGCTCATTCTATGGGTGGAGGCATTGGAGCTTTATTTTTAGAAAAATATCAAGAATATTTTGAAAAAGCTGTATTAAGTTCACCGATGATGGAAATAAACACAGGAAATTATAGTGAAAATATGGCTTATTTAATCAGTAAATTCTTTATATATGTTGGAAAAGGTAATAATTATATTTTTGGACAAGGTCCTTTCAATGGAGAGTATAATTTAGAAGAATCAGCTACATCAAACCAATATAGATATTCACGACATTTAAATGCATTACGAGCAAATGAAGTGCTTCAGAGAAATGGAGGATCTTTTAAGTGGATTAATGAAGCAATAAAAGCAACAAGAAAATTAAAAAAAGAAGAAAATATAAAGAAAATTCAAATTCCAATTTTATTATTTCAATCAGGAAAAGATACTTTTGTAAATGATGAAGGACATAATACTTTTCGTAAATATGCTAAAAATTGTAAATTTGTTAGATTTGATAATGGCAAACATGAGTTATATTTTGAAAATGATGATATCTTAGAGCCATATTTAAAGGAAATAGTAAAATTTTATAATGAAATTTAGTAAAAATATTGATTTTTTTACTATGAGTATATTATAATCTAATTAAGAAAACGTTATCTTAGTAAAGGGATTGAAAAAGGAGAAATTATGGGAATTAAGATTAATGAAAATCAAAATATATTTAGCATTGAAACTAAAAATACATCTTATATCTTTGGAGTTGATAATTTAGGACTTATAAGGCATTTATATTGGGGAAATAGAATTGATAATATTAATGACTTCCAAATGCCTGTTTTAAATGAAGTATCAACTAATGATCCAGTTCATGAAATAACTCCAGAAGAGTTTCCAGTGCATGGAGGATTAAGATATAAAGAAACTTGTTTAAAAGTTAATTTTAGTGATAAGACAAGAGAAATAGTATTACGATATGAAGGATATGAAATAAATGGACAAGAACTAATCATAAAATTAAAAGATAATCATTATTATTTTGATGTAAATTTACATTATAGATCACATTATGATTATGATCTTATGGAAAGATGGGTTGAAATTGTAAATAATACTAAAGATCAAGTATTGGTGGAAAAGATACATAGTGCTCAATTCCATATTCCATATGAAGGATTAAATTTTTCTAATACTCGTGGACATTGGGGAGCTGAACAACAAAGATTCACTCAAAAGATGAGCTTTGGAAAAGTAGTTATTGAAAATAGAAGAGGAATATCAACTCATAATCATAATCCTCATTTTATTTTAGATAAAGATGCCACAGAAAGTACAGGGGAAGTTTATTTTGGAGCTTTAAAGCTAAGCGGAAACTTCAAAGGTGTTGTTGAACAGACGCAATATGGTGAAACTTTAGTTCAAATGGGAATTAATGAATTTGATTTTGAATTATCTCTTGAAGCAGGAAAGAGTTTTATAGCGCCAGCAATTATATGTGGATATACAAGCAGAGGTTTTGAAAGAATGAGCCATAATCTGCATAAGTTTGCTAATGATAATATTTTAAGAAGTGGTTTAAGACCAGTATTATATAATTCATGGGAAGCTACTGAATTTAAAGTTACTTGTAATGAACAAATAAAACTAGCTAAAAAAGCAAAGGAAATAGGAGCAGAATTATTTGTTGTTGATGATGGATGGTTTGGTGAAAGAGATTGTATATATAATGGTCTTGGTGATTGGTATGTAAATGAAGAAAAATTTCCTAATGGTTTAAAACCTTTGATTGATGAAGTTAAGGGGTTAGATATGAAATTTGGTATATGGGTTGAGCCTGAGATGGTAAATCCGTTAGCAAGCTTATATAAAGAGCATCCAGATTGGATATATCACTATGAAACTAGAGCTAGTGATACTTCAAGAGGACAATATGTATTAAATATGACTAAAAAAGAAGTTAAAGAGTTTGTTTACCAAATGCTAGACAATTTGTTATCTTCATATGAAATAGATTATATAAAATGGGATGCTAATAGACCTATATCACAAGCTGGTGTTGAAAAAGATATCTGGTATAAGCATATTGAAGCAATTTATGATATTGTAAAAGAATTAAAGAAGAAGCATCCAGATGTATTATTTGAAGCTTGTGCTTCAGGTGGAGGAAGAACTGATTATGGTATACTAGGTATATTTGATGATTTCTGGACAAGTGACAATACTGATGCATATGATAGATTAAAAATTCAAAATAGTTATTCATATATTTATCCAATAAAGGCCATGAGAGCTTGGGTGACAGATTGCCCAAATTTTTTATCACAAAGAGTAATACCTATGAAATTTAGATACCATAGTGCCATGATGGGTACACTAGGCATTGGCTGTAATATATTAAAGTTAAGTGAAGATGAAATAGAGCTTTCTAAAGAGATGATTAATGAATATAAAAATATTCGTCATATAGTTCAAGAAGGAAGTTTCTATAGGCTAGAAAACACATCTGAAAATGATTATGCCCTATTCCAATACTTAAAAGAGGGAGAGGTATTATTATTTGCATTCTTACCTCAAAGTAAGTTAGGACATAGAGCTGCAAGGGTAAAGCTTAGAGGATTAGATGGTGATAAAATTTATAAATTCCAAATAAATGAAGAAGAAATTGAAAAAAGCGGAAGCTATTTAATGAATCAAGGAATTGATATAAAATTAATTGGAGATTATGATAGCAAGATAATAAAATTTATTTGTAAATAGGCTTAAAATAAGACTGTATAAGATGGTTATACAGTCTATTTTTAACTTTTTAGTAAAATGTATATAAAAAAGATAGTAAAAAATAGTAAAAAACTCTTGCAAATTATTGGTGAAAATGTTATCATAAATCTTGTAACAGATGTAAACAGTTTCAAAGATAAATGTGAAATTGAAAATGAAAGGGATGGGAAATATGAATTTATCTTTTAAAACAAAATATTCATTTGGTGTAGGAGCCTTAGGTAAAGATTTAGTTTATGCTATAGTTTCATCATACTTAATGATTTACTTAACAGACTTAGTTGGAATATCACCGCTATTTGTTGGGAACTTATTTTTAGTAGCTAGAGTATGGGATGCTTTTAATGATCCAATGATGGGGATGATAGTTGATAATACAAGAAGTAAATATGGTAAATTTAGACCATGGATTTTACTTGGAACATTGGTTAATGCAGTAGTATTAATTTTCTTATTTAAAAAGCCAAATTTAACAGGGACAAGCCTTTATGCTTATTTCTCAGTTATGTATATTTTATGGGGAATGACATATACATTAATGGATATACCATACTGGTCAATGCTTCCTTCATTATCTAAGACTAAGGAAGAAAGAGATCAAATGTCAGTTATTCCAAGAATTTTTGCTAGTTCAGCATGGCTTATTATAGGAGCATTTGGTTTAGCAATGGTTAATAAGCTAGGTAGTGGAGACCAAACAATAGGATATGGAAAATTAGCAATTATAATTTCGGTAATATTTGTTATATCATCAATAATTACAGTGGTAAATGTTAAAGATAGTAGCTGCAATATGGCTTCATCAGGACAATCAGCTGAAAAGACAACATTAAAACAAGCGTTTAAAGTAATTAAAGAAAATGATCAATTATTAGTATATATTGGTGTAGTATTAGCTTACAACTTAGTTGCTCAATTAGCAGGTGGTATGGCAATCTATTATTTCAAATATGTTACAGGAAATGAAAATATGTATTCAGTATTTACAGCATTTGCTTCACTTGCTGAAATCAGTGCTTTAATATTATTCCCAATAATATCAAAGAAAATGAGTAAGAGAAATGTATTTAGAATGGCATGTTACTTACCAGCAGTTGGTTTAATAATGTTATTATTAGTAGGAATATTTATGCCAACAAATGCAACATTAATAGCAACTTCAGGAATTATCATGAAGATGGGTACAGGATTTATCTTAGGAGCAACAACAGTTATGCTTGCTGACGTTATTGATTATAACGAAGTTAAATTTGGTACTAGAAATGAAAGTATTATAGCTTCATTCCAAACACTTTTAGTTAAAGGTGCATCAGCAGTTTCTGCATGGTTAATCGGTGTAGGTTTAACAATAGTAGGATATAAAGCAAATGTAGTTCAAACAGCTGGTACAATATTTGGTATGAGAGTTTTAATGATTGGTATACCTTCAGTAATAAGTATTATAGCCTTTATAATTTATAAAAAAGGATATAAGATCGAAGGACAATTCCAAGATGAAATTATCAATAAGTTAGAAGAAAAAAGAAATGCTGAAATGGCATAATATACAAAACCCAGTCTTAGGGCTGGGTTTAAATAATATTTTTTAGTAAAATTTAGTAAAAAATAGTTAAAAACATATATAAATGTGGTAAAATTATTATAAAAAAGAGTTAAGGTAATGGAGGTATAAAAATGTACTTAGGTGTTGATTATTATCCAGAGCACTGGAATGAAAATATGTTAAATGAAGATTTAGATAATATAATAGAATTAGGTAGTAATGTAATAAGAATAGGTGAATTTGCATGGCATATGATGGAGAGAATTGAAGGGGAATATGATTTTTCTTATTTCGATTATGTGATAGCAAAAGCTAAGGAAAAGGGATTGAAAGTTATTTTCGGTACTCCTACAGCTACTATGCCAGCATGGCTTGCAAAAAACTATCCTGATGTGTTATCAGAATTTGAAGATAACACAAAGAGAGCTTTTGGAGGAAGAAGACAGTATTGCTTTAACAGCAGAACATATCATAAGTTTAGTGAAAAAATAATAAGAGCTCTTGCAGAGCACTATAAAAATGAAAAAGGAATTGCTGCATGGCAAATAGATAATGAGTTTGGTCATGAAGGAAGCGATATTTGTTTCTGTGATGAATGTAAGAGAGCTTTTAGAGATTATTTAAAAGAGGCTTATAATAATGATATAAATAGACTTAATGAAATTTGGGGAACAGTATTTTGGTCGCAAGAGTACAATGACTTTGATGAAATACCTCTTCCAGCTAAAACTATAACCACTCATAATCCTTCATTACGTATGGAGTGGGAAAGATTTAGAAGTTTAAGTGTTGAAAGATATGCAAAGATGCAAGTGGATTTATTAAAGGAAGTATTAGGTGAAGATTCTGTAGTAATGCATGATTTTTCAGGTGGATATTTTGATAAGAGCTATGATTTTTCAAAAGTTGCACAGCATTTAGATGTTGTAGCTTACAATAATTATCCAGTATGGGGTGGGCAAAGAGAGCCAATTCCAGCTCATGAAATAGCATGTGGTTTAGATTATATGAGAGGTGCTAAAAAACAAAATTTCTGGATAACTGAAGCCATAATGGGTGCTCAAGGACACGATGTAATTGGATATCTTCCAAGACCAAATCAAGCAAAAATGTGGTCATATCAAGCAATGGCTCATGGATGTAATTCGCTTATGTATTTTAGATATAGAGGAGCTGTTAAAGGTGCAGAGCAATATTGTTATGGAATATTAGATCAAGATAATATAAAGAGAAGAAAATTCTTTGAAGTTCAAGATTTCTTTAAGGATATTAAAGAAAATGAAGAAGTAGTTAATAGTAAAGTAAAAGCTGAAGTAGCAGTTATTTATGATTATGAATCTATGGCTTCATTTAGAATTCAAAAGCAAAGTTTCTTAATGGATTATAAGAATGAAGTATATAGACTTTACAGACCATTCTATAATAAGAATATAAATATTGACGTTATTCCATCTTATACTGATTTTAGTGAATATAAAGTATTATTAATACCAACAATGATAGTATTTAAATCAGAGGTTCAAGAAAGAATTAGAGAATTTGTTAAAAATGGTGGAAAAGTTGTATTTAGCTTTAGAACGGCTATTAAAGATTACTATAATAATCTAACTCTTGGAGAGCTTAATCCAACATATTATAATGAGTTAATTGGTGGTTATGTTGAAGAAATAGAATCTCTTCAAGAAGGACAAGAGATAGATATAAAAGGTATAGATGAATTTGCAGGCATTTCAGGTAGTGGAGTTGTCTTTAGAGATATGTTAAAAACTACTACTGCGAAACCTCTATTTGTGTATAATGATGAATTCTACAATCATTTAAGCGCTGTAACTGTTAATAATTTTGAAGAAGGTCAAGTTTATTATATAGGAACAGGTCTTGATAACTGTACTATGGATGCCATAGCAACAAAGATAATTACTGATGCAGCTATTGAATGGATAGATACAGAAGAAGGCGTTGAAGTAGTTAAGAGAGAAGTTAATGGAGAAACTTATTACTTTGTTATGAACCACACTGACAAGGTTAAGAACTTCAATAATATAGAATTAAAAGCTTACGAAAGCAAGATAATGAAAAACTAATAAAAATAACCTGGTAATTTTAAATTACTGGGTTATTTTTATTAGTTTTGAAGATTAATCACCTTGCTGATTAACAGTTTCTCTTATCACAAGTTTGTTATTTAAAATTATTTTTTTGCTGAATTCATTATTATAAGTTATCTTTTCTAATAATAGTTCAGCAGCATTTTCTCCTAAAAGAGACATATTTTGATCTATGGTAGTTAATTTAGGTTCTACTATTTTGCTTAACTCAGTATTATCAAAACCAATTACAGAAATATCTTCTGGAACATTTAAGCCTAGTCTTTTGCAGGCATTTATGGCACCAACGGCCATAAGATCATTACAAGCAAAGATAGCTGTTATTTTTCTATTTTTAGTTAAGAAATTAGTTACAGATACAATTGTATTATCTACGGTTTCACTACCATTTCCCTTACCGATATTAATTACATTAGATGGGTGGTAATGATTTGAATTTGTAAGCATGCTTATATATTTTTTTTCTTTGATATCATAAGAAGCACTATTTTCTCCACGAATGAAAAGAATATTCTTATGGTTATTATTGATGAGATATTTTAAAGCAATCTCAGCACCAATGCTTTCATCATTGGAAACAGAAGATATGTTTTCTACGGAAGCATGCCCGTTTATAAATACAATAGGAACTGTTTTAGCAATTGATTTATAAAAATCTGAATTGATATTTGAAGTGTTAGGATCTAGTACAATTACGCCTGCAACATTTCGTGCAAGGAGGTCATTGATACATCTTACCTCTCCTTCTCTATCATTATTAGAGCAGCAAAGAATTAAAGAATATCCTTTTGCTTTTAAAGCAGTTTCTATGCTTGTAACAACTTCAGGGAAAAACATATTATTAATACTAGGGAGAACAACTCCTATGGCAGTGGATTTTTGTCTAGTAAGTTCTCTAGCTTGTATATTAGGAATAAAATTAAGTTCTTTTATTACTTTTTGAACTTTTTCTTTTGTTTCAGCTTTTACAGGATAGTTGCCATTTAGCACTCTAGATACTGTGGCAACAGAAACTTCAGCCTTTTTAGCAACATCTTGAATAGTAATCTTCATTTAATCACACCTTGCATAGTAATAAATAGGCTATCCTTTTATGGATAGCCTATTTAAATAATTGTATAATATATTATAATAATTTTCTAGCACCATCAGATATAGTTGCCACATAGAAATCAGGAGCATAACCGATGATTTCAGTATATTTTTTAGTGATAGTATCTATGAAGTTTTGAACATTTTCTTCTTTGACTATACTAACTGTACATCCACCGAATCCAGCACCAGTCATACGAGCACCTATTACTCCAGGCATTTCCCATGCTAAAGATACTAAAGTATCTAACTCCTTACCAGTAACTTCATAATCATCTCTTAAAGAAATATGAGATTCAGACATAAGTTTTCCAAATAATAATAAATTGTTATTTTCTAAAGCCTTAACAGCTTTTAAAGTACGTTGGTTTTCATAAACGGCATGTTTCGCTCTTTTTCTTACTATTGGATCTGTTATTACGTTCTTAACTTCTTCAAATTCTTCTTCAGTAAGTTCTCCTAAAGAATTGATATTTTTAACAGTTTGTATTTGAGCTAATGCAGTTTCGCATTCAGAACGTCTTTCATTATATTTAGAATCAGCAAGTCCACGTTTCTTATTAGTATTACCGATTACTATTTTATATCCTTCCATATTGATTTTACTATATCTATATTCTAAAGTGTTACAGTCTAACAGTATAGCACATCCTTCAGTACCCATACCAATAGCAAATTGATCCATGATACCACAGTTAACGCCAATGAATTTATTTTCAGCTTCTTGGCACATTTTCACCATAGATATCATATCTAAATTAAAGTTGTTTAAATCATTAATGATTACAGCCATTAATACTTCTAATGAAGCTGAAGATGAAAGTCCAGCTCCGTTTGGAATATTTCCGTAGAATAATATATCAAAACCGTGTTCAGTTCTATATCCATGATTTTCAAAAGTTTTTATAACTGCTTTTGGATAGTTTGCCCAATCATGTGCTTTATCATAAACCATATAATCTAGACTAAACTCAATAACTCCTAAATCTTCAAAGTTCATTGAATATAATCTTACTTTTCTATCATTTCTTTTAGATATTATTCCATATGTTCCAAAAGAAAGTGCACAAGGGAAAACATGTCCACCATTATAATCTGTATGTTCACCTATTAAATTAACTCTTCCTGGTGAGAAGAATAAGTGTTGATCCTTTACATTAAATACGTTTATAAAATTGTCTTGTAACATTGATACTATATTCTTATGCATATTAATTACCTCCTAAATATACCATTAATATTATAGTAACCGATTACTATAAAAATGTAAATAGTAAAATTATAAAAAATAATAGAGTTTTAAATATAGGAATATACAGATAGTAACCGATTTCTAATATTCTTTTTGAATTACCATAAATAAATGAAAAATACTTCTTGGATAATTAAAAAATAATAAGTAAAAAAGGATGAATTTTTTTGATGTATATAGTGAGTAGAAACTTTAATACATTGAAAATAAACTTTATGTTATGTTATGATTACAAAGTAAAAGTATATATGTAAGAAATTAACATATTAGATATTATTACAAAAAATAATATGTTAATTTGTAACTATTACATATGGATGAAAACAATTTCAAGAAGTACAATATAAATATATTAAGAGTTTAAAAATGAATTTATGGAGGGAATATATATGGCAAGTTTATCATTAAGACATATTTATAAAATTTATCAAGGCGATGTAACAGCAGTTAAAGATTTCAACTTAGAAATAGAAGATAAAGAATTTATAGTTTTCGTTGGACCATCTGGTTGTGGTAAGTCAACTACATTAAGAATGATTGCAGGGTTAGAAGATATTTCAAAAGGTGAATTATATATAGGGGATACATTAGTAAATGATGTTGAACCAAAAGAAAGAGATATAGCAATGGTTTTCCAAAACTATGCTTTATATCCTCATATGTCTGTATATGACAATATGGCTTTTGCATTAAAATTAAGAAAGATGCCAAAGGATGAAATAGAAAAGAAAGTTACAGAAGCAGCTAAAATTCTTGACATCGAACATTTATTAAAGAGAAAACCGAAGGCTTTATCAGGAGGGCAAAGACAAAGAGTTGCATTAGGAAGAGCCATTGTAAGAAATCCTAAGGTATTCTTAATGGACGAGCCATTATCTAACCTTGATGCAAAACTAAGAGTTCAAATGAGAACTGAAATTAGTAAATTATATAGAAAATTACAAACAACATTTATTTATGTTACACATGACCAAGTAGAAGCTATGACAATGGGTACAAGAATTGTTGTTATGAAAGATGGTGTAATTCAACAAGTTGATACTCCACAAAATATTTATAACTATCCAACAAATTTATTCGTTGCTGGATTTATGGGAAGCCCACAAATGAATTTTATAGATGGTGTTATTGAAAAATCAGGAAATGATTTATTTGCATCATTTAATGGAAATAAGATCAAGTTTCCAGCAGATAAATGTGATGCATTAAAATCTTATATAGGAAAAGAGGTTACTTTTGGTATAAGACCACAAAGCTTAAGTGATGACAAAGAACTTATAGCAAATAATCCACATTCAACTATTGTTGGTGATATTGAAGTTGTAGAACATATGGGAGCAGAAAGTTATGTTTATACTAAATGTGGAAATGCTTCAGTAACAATAAGAATAGAAGGGACTACGAATTTAAAAGTAGGAGAAAAAGCTAAGATATACTTAGATGCTAATAGTTTACATGTATTTGATAAGGATACAACTTTAAGGGTAATCTAAGATAAAGTATATGTAAGTGCTTAAGAGGTGATATTGTGGAATGTATTGAGAACATGGTAAAAAATATTTATGAATGTTGTAATATACCTTTCCGATTATCAATTGAAAGCTTAGGAGTTTATGAAACTTTAGAATATGATGATAGTGATCAGATAGTAAGTAAAAGTATTAAATTTAATGGAACCGAATGCTGCTTGAAAACAAAAGCAGCATTTGGTAGTACATTAAATTTATTGGCATATTCTTTAGAAAATAAGCTAAAAGATATTTTGATTCATAAGGAAAGTATAGTTACATCATTACTAGAAGGAAAAAATATAGAAAAAGATATAATTTCGGCAGTATGGCCTGCTCTTTTAGATAAGTTTTATTTAATAGATATATATATAGAAAGTAAATTATACGATGCTTATCTATATATAAAAGAGTTATATCATGATAGTGATATAG
Source organism: Clostridium sp. 29_15 (assembly GCF_001916075.1). Lineage (NCBI taxonomy): Bacteria > Bacillati > Bacillota > Clostridia > Eubacteriales > Clostridiaceae > Clostridium > Clostridium sp. 29_15. The sequence goes on along the minus strand of NZ_MNRT01000041.1, from coordinate 6,477 downwards.
AAGTTATTTTAATTAATGATAAGTTACTTTTGATTGCTGAAGTAAAAGAAATTTATGAGCATATTATAGGAATAAAGGATGCTTTACTTAATAATTTTACCAGTAGATATTATATAAGCTATTGCCAGATTGAAAATTATGAAGCCTTAAAAAAATCTTTTGAAGAGTGTGAATATAAACTTATGTTAGCTAATAAATATAAAGTAAGTGAAAGTGTTATTAATGAAAAAAAATTAATTTTAGAAGGAATTATTGATTCAGTATCAGAAGAAAAGAAGGAGAAGATATATCATATATTTAATGAGGGATTTTCTAAGCTTGACAATGAAATGATACGAACTATAGAAGTGTTTTTTAGGTGTGGACTTAATTTAAGTGATGCAGCTAAGGAGTTATATATTCATAGAAATACACTTATATATAGGCTGGATAAGATAGAAAAATACACTGCTTATGATATACGTAACTTTAATAGTGCAGTATTATTTAAGGTTGTTTTTTTTATTTGGAAAGAAAAAAATAATATTATATTTGAAAACAGTTTAAAACGATAATATAATGTAAATATAGAAAAATATGTAAATAATTTTAGTGGTAATAATTGTACAAGCCATTAAAATTATTTTTTAATGATTTTTTGGAATAGTTACCGATGTATTGTTCCAAAAGAAGGGTTAAAAATGAATATAAGAGATATAGCTAAGTTGACAGGAGTTGGAGTAAGCATAATTTCAAGAGCGCTTAATAATCATCCAGATGTTAAAGAAAGTACAATAGAAAAGGTGTTAGAATTTATTAAGGATAGTAATTATATCCCTAATAACAGTGCTAGAATACTAAAGCAAAATAATACAAAAAAATATTGGTGTTTTAGTAAAAGGGGTTTTTAACCCACTCTTTTCTGAAATGATCAGTATAATAGGTAATAAGATAAAGGAATCTAAATATACAATGATATTCTAGCAAAATGATTATACATTAATATTGATATGTTTATATCATTTGTAAAAGAAAAGAGACTACAAGGGATAATATGTTTATGAGGAAACTTTATAGATGGAACAGAAAATAGTTTTGAAAGTTTAGGAATACCTATAGTAATTACTATAGATTATTTATTCTTAAGGGAGGATAATCATGGATAGAAGTGCAGGAGTTATAATGCATATTTCTTCTCTGCCAGGTAAGTTTGGTATAGGGACATTTGGCAAGGAAGCATATAAATTTGTTGATTTTTTAAGTAGGACAGGATTAAGTTATTGGCAGGTACTTCCTCTTGGGCCTACTGGATATGGAGATTCACCATATCAATCATTTTCAGCCTTTGCAGGCAATCCATATTTTATTGATTTTGACATCTTAAATGAAGAAGGTATTTTAGAAAAGTTAGATTATGAAGATGAAGATTATTACAAAGATAAAGAAAGTATTGATTATGGATTATTATTTAAAACTAAATACAAGGTGCTTAAGAAAGCTTATCTAAATTATAAAGAAAGTGGCAATCTTAGAATTAGCAATGAAATAGCAGCATTTAAAAAAGCAAATAAGAAATGGTTAAAAGATTATTCATTATATATGGCTATAAAAGAATACTTTGGCTTAGTATCATGGCTTAAGTGGGATGATGATATTAAAAGAAGAGATATAGAAACTTTAGAAAAATGTGAGTTACTGCTAAAAGATGAAATTGAATATTGGAGCTTTATACAGTATTTATTTTTTAAGCAATGGCACAAGCTTAAAAGCTATGCCAATATGCAAGGCATTAAGATAATAGGGGATATACCTATATATGTGGCTATAGATAGTGCAGATGTATGGAGTAATCCAAAAGATTACTTAGTAGATGAAGATACATTAGAACCTAAAGCTGTAGCAGGATGTCCACCAGATGCTTTCTCAAAAACAGGACAATTATGGGGAAATCCTATATATAATTGGAAGGCAATGGAGGAAGATGGATTTACTTGGTGGATAAGAAGAGTTGAAGAAAGTTTAAAGTTATATGATGTTCTGAGAATAGATCATTTTAGAGGCTTTGAAAGCTATTGGAGTGTGCCATATGGAGAAAAAACAGCAGTGAATGGCAAATGGGTCAAAGGACCTGCAATGAAGCTTTTTGAAGCCATAAAGAATAAATTAGGTAAAGTAGATATAATAGCAGAAGATTTAGGATATCTCACTGAGGAAGTTATAGAATTCTTAAAAGAATCAGATTTCCCAGGTATGAAAGTTCTTCAATTTGCTTTTGATGCAAGAGAAGAAAGTGATTATTTACCACATAATTATATGAACAAATGCATAGTGTATACAGGTACTCACGATAATGATACCTTCAGAGGATGGTATGAAAAAACAGGAGCTAAGGAAGATGTTAAATATTGTAAGGAATATTTAGCCATGAATAGCAATGAAGGATATAATTGGGGCTTCATAAGAGGTGCATGGTCTAGTGTTGGAAGTTTAGCCATAGCACCTATGCAAGATTTCTTGAATTTAGGAAATGAAGCAAGAATGAATTTACCATCAACCTTAGGTGAAAATTGGAAATGGAGAGTTAGAGAGAATATATTAAACTGTGATTTAGCAGATAAAATATATAAATATACAAAAATGTATGGAAGGTGTGAATAAAAGTGGTAAGAGAAGAAATAAAAAGAGGAATTGAGAGATATTTAAAGATAAAATACGCAAAAAGAATTGAAGATGCAGAGGATTTTGAAATATTTAATGCTCTTTCTCTTACAATAATGGAAGAAATAATTGATAAATGGAATGATACAAAGGAATTATATGAAAATGGAAAGCAAGCATTTTATCTATCTGCTGAGTATTTAATGGGACGAGCATTAGGTAACAATTTGATATCAACTGGATTATATGAAGATGTTAAAGCAGTTTTAGAAGAGCTTAATATTGATATAAATAAAATAGAAGAAATTGAAGAAGATGCAGGACTTGGTAATGGAGGTCTTGGAAGACTTGCTGCTTGCTTTATGGATTCAGCAGCTACAATGGAAGTACCACTTACAGGTTATGGAATAAGATATAGCAATGGATTATTCTCTCAATATATTGAAAATGGAGTACAAAAGGAAACTGGGGATTTTTGGCTTAAATATGGAGATCCATGGAGCATAAGAAAAGACTGTGAGACTGTTATTATCAATTACAAAGATATGAAGGTTAAAGCAGTACCTTATGATACTCCAATCATTGGTTATGGAAATAAAAATATAAATACATTAAGATTATGGAAATGTGAACCTATAGAAGAGTTTAATTTCACATTATTTAATGCTCAAAAATATGATGAAGCCTTAGAAGATAAAAATAGAGCAGAAGATATCTCAAGAGTGTTATATCCAAATGATTCTAATAAAGAAGGTAAGATGCTTAGACTTAGACAACAATATTTCTTCTCAAGTGCATCACTGCAAGATATAATAAGAAGTTATAAAAAGAAATATGGTAAGGTAACAGAAGATATAGGAGATATGATTGCTGTACAATTAAATGATACTCATCCTACTATTGCAATTCCTGAGCTTATAAGAATATTAACACAGGAAGAAGGAGTTGAATTTGATGCAGCTTTAAGAGTTGCAAATAAAGTATTTGCTTATACTAACCATACAATTTTAGCGGAAGCTTTGGAAAAATGGAATGAAGATTTATTTAAGGAACTATTTCCAGAAGTATTAGATATAATAAAAGAAATTGATAAAAGATTTTTAGAAGAATTAAAAGACAAGGGATATGCTGGGGCAGAAATTCAAGAGTTCAGAATAATTAATAACAATACAGTTAGAATGGCCAACTTAGCTATACATGTTGGACATACAGTAAATGGAGTAGCACAACTTCACACTGATATTTTAAAGAAAACAGAATTAAATAATTGGTATAAATTATATCCAGAAAAATTCCAAAATAAAACTAATGGAATCACTCCAAGAAGATGGCTAAGATTGTGTAATAAAGAATTATCAAAATTAATTACAGAACTATTAGGTAATGAAGATTGGGTGAGAGAGCTATCTTTATTAAAAAATCTTGAAAAATATGCAGATGATGAAAAAGTCTTAACAAGGTTTATGGATATAAAACATGCAAAGAAGGAACAATTAGCAAAATATATCAAAGATACTGAAGGGGTAGAAATAGATCCAGATTCAATGTTTGATATTCAAATTAAGAGAATGCATGAATATAAGAGACAACTTCTTAATGCCTTTTATATTCTAGATTTATACTATAGAATTAAAGAAAATCCTGAAATGGATATACCAAAAACAACTTTTATATTTGGAGCTAAGGCTTTCCCAGGATATAGGAGAGCAAAGACAATAGTTAAATTTATTAATGAAATAGCAAGACTTGTTGATGAAGATGAAGAAGTAAGTAAGAAAATCAAAGTTCATTTTGTAGAAAACTATAGAGTTTCATATGCAGAAAAATTATTCCCAGCAGCTGATCTTTCAAAACAAATTTCAACTGCAGGAAAAGAAGCATCAGGAACAGGAAATATGAAGTTTATGCTTAATGGGGCACCTACTTTTGGAACATTAGATGGAGCTAATGTAGAAATAGTAAGAGAAAGTGGAGAAGAAAACAATTTTATCTTTGGATTAAAGGTTGAGGATATTCAAGAAATTCAAGGAAAATATAAAGCAAAATCATATTATGAAAGTGATGATTCAATAAGAAGAGTAATGGATACACTGATAGATGGAACTTTAAATGATGGAGGAACAGGAGACTTTGATGATTTATTTGATTCATTAATCAAAGAAGGAGATCAATATTTCTTATTAGCTGATTTTGAAAGTTTTAAAAAGACAGAAGATGAAGTATTTAATGCTTATAAAAATAAAATGGCTTGGGCAAAGAAATGTTTCTTAAATGTATGTAATGCAGGAATATTCTCTAGTGATAGAACAATACTTCAATATGCAGATGAAATATGGGATGTAAAGAGAACAGAAAATAAATAGTAAACTGCTCTCTATGTCAAGGATAAATATAAAAAAGAGTTAAGTAGCAAGAAGCTGATTTCTGTATTGGACAGAAGTCAGCTTTTTACAATTTCGCTGATAACAGTGTTATTATAATAAGGCTATAATTTATTAATGCAGTAAGTCGATTTTTATAATATATTTCTGTAATTAGTATTATATCTATGTTAACAAGGCATTTTTCTAAATATAAAAATATATTATTGATGGTGTACTGCAAATTAAAGTAATATATAATAGAAATAGATTGGCTCAAGTAGCTATTTATCTAGAAAAACTATTAAAATATTTAGGGTTTTAGATTAACTATAAGGAATGTAAATTTTCTTCTTCTGTTTTTTTTGTTATTATCGTCTTTAGTTTTAGATTAACTATAAGGAATGTAAATAGTATAATTAGTGGAACAATATCATTATTAAACGCGTTTTAGATTAACTATAAGGAATGTAAATTTTGTAAAAGAAAATCTATACGTTGTTGAATATGAAGTTTTAGATTAACTATAAGGAATGTAAATAAGATCTAAACCATCGTGCCTATGCTGACGAATTTTTGTTTTAGATTAACTATAAGGAATGTAAATTTCTGTTCGGCTGGAAGTATACTAGGATCTAGTTTCGTTTTAGATTAACTATAAGGAATGTAAATAAAGCTGTGGTATTGTATTTATAATAACATATCATTGTTTTAGATTAACTATAAGGAATGTAAATTTAGGTTTGTGATTAAAAATTAAAAAAAGGAGGTCTGGTTTTAGATTAACTATAAGGAATGTAAATGGGATAAATCCCGACGCTGGTGGACAACTTGCAACAAGTTTTAGATTAACTATAAGGAATGTAAATGTTATAAAAAAAGAATTTCTTAGTCAAAAAGATTATCGTTTTAGATTAACTATAAGGAATGTAAATTTGGGCTTGGTGTTGTGTTTGTTGGCGGAAAATGGCGTTTTAGATTAACTATAAGGAATGTAAATTCGATACTTTTTAACATAACTTCATCTTCGCTGAAAGGTTTTAGATTAACTATAAGGAATGTAAATTTATCAGCTCAAAAATCAGAAGCAGAAAATATAATAGTTTTAGATTAACTATAAGGAATGTAAATGTTTTTTATTGCTTTAAAAAGAAATTTAAAGCAATAGTTTTAGATTAACTATAAGGAATGTAAATTAAAAGATTTAGCTATCAATGGACTATTAACAGAGTTTTAGATTAACTATAAGGAATGTAAATAGTGCTATGAGATATTTCGATATAGGAAAAAGGTTAGTTTTAGATTAACTATAAGGAATGTAAATGGAATAAATGTTGGTGTTATATCACCAAATATAGGAGTTTTAGATTAACTATAAGGAATGTGTATTTTATACTTAACTTGTGTGCCAAATTTTCATTAAAAAGTCAGCCATCAATATATGGTAAATATGGAAAATGGATTTTATGATTCTTTTAGC